>PFIF01000029.1 GCA_002782605.1 Deltaproteobacteria bacterium CG_4_8_14_3_um_filter_43_13
GAAAAATATCCGCAATACTGCGGATATGACACCCAATTTAGGGCATAATCGTATGCGATTATTTTAAGTTAAACAACATCGCCCCCTGGGAAATCATTGAATGAAGGATTTACAAAGAATACGACAGAAGATTATTGAGAGGGATTATTTTATTTCTGTACATGCTGAAGAAGAAATGGTGGACGATGAATTAGAGCGTGCTGACATCGAATATGCAATTCTTAATGGAAGAATAGAGAAGAAATTAACCGAGGATATTCGGGGGACAAGATATAGAATTGAAGGCCCGGCAAGAGATGGAAGAATTATCCATGTCGTATGCAGATTTCAAATTCTTGGAAATCTTATTATCATCACAGCTTATGTCTTATAGGGGGATTTATGAATTGTGAATTTTGTGGCGGAAAAACAAAAAAGAAAAAGGTAAAAAGACAACATTGGCTTCATGGAAGATTGTATATACTTGAAAACGTTGAAGCAGAGGTTTGTTCTGAATGTGGGGAGAGGTATTTCCATGCAAAGATATTAGATGGAATCGATAGCCTTCTGGAATCCACCCACAAGATTAAGGAAAGATTAGAAGTCGAAGTTGTTAGTTTATAGAAAAGGGGGCGACGCCGTTTAACAACAGGCCAAAAGATTAATATCCAAATGCTTCGCACTTCTTTTGGCCTTGAACGTTAGGCGAAAGAACAAGCGATATGATATTTATTAATTTGAAAAGAAATTATGAAAGGTGGTGAAACTAATGGATTTACTTAAAGAAGCAACCGTTGAAACTATAAAACGTCTTCCTGATGGATGTTCTGCCGAGGATATAATGTATAAAATTAATTTCATTGCACAGGTCATTGAAGGTCTTAAGGACGCTGAGGAAGGGGAAGTATTATCAACAGAAGAACTTCTTACAAGAGTTGAACAATGGGGAAAATAAATTGGTCAGAAAAAGCAAGTAGCCATTTGCAGGCAATCTATGATTATATTGCAAAGGATTCAAAAACATATGCAATCCGATTCATAAAATCCCTCATCAAATCAACTTCAAAACTTGAAATAGCTCCTCGTTGTGGACGTATTGTCCCTGAATTTGAAATGTATGGCTTAAGAGAAGTCGTTTATCAGAATTACAGAATTGTCTACAGAATTAAAGAAGATGGTGAACATATTGAAATACTTGCTGTAATTCACTGTTCACGTGATTTTAAAACAGCATTTTGGCAAGAATGGGAATTAATTTAAAATGGAATGTCGCTTGTTCCTTCGCCTAACACCGGCCAAAAGCATGAAGCATAAATGCTGTCGCACTTCTTTTGGCATTGAACGATAGGTCACTATTTTTAAAATTTAGAGGAGAAAAGTTGAAATGAATACACAATTTATAGTTGATGAATCAGGCAGGAAAACAGCAGTGATCTTACCGGTTGAAGATTATGAGGAACTTTTGGAAGACATTCATGACCTCACCGTTATAGCCGAGCGAAAAGATGAGCCTACAATTAGCTTAGAAGAACTGAAGAAAAGGTTAAGGGCTGATGGGCTTATTTAAAATTGTTCTGAAAGGTTCATCCGAACAAGATCTCCAAAAAATTGATAGGCAATATATTCCAAAAATTCTTGATGCAATTGAATCTCTCGCTGAAAATCCTTTCCCTGTTCAATCCAGAAAAATGAAAGGTTCTGAATCAAGCTATCGGTTGCGAATCGGAGACTATCGAGCAATTTATCAGGTTCACTCTGAAGATAAAGCTGTTGAGATTTATTATATTCGTCATAGAAAAGATGCTTATAAAAGGTAAAATGGCGAACTGACTTCATACAACACAGCGTAAGCGCGTAAGCGATTATTAGAATCAACACCACGGCGACATTGCCTTTTGTCACAATGTTGAAGATAAAAATGCAAAATTTCGTAAGGGAAAGGTGTAAAAAGTGCTGAAAGAAGAATCAAAGAGATATGTAATCTTTATCCTCTTTTTACTCTTAATAGTATTGTCTTTTTTTGTCTTGAAAGATTACCTGGCTTCTCTCGTTGTTGGCGCTTTGATTGCTTATCTATTGTTCCCTCTACATGATAGATTGGCAAAAATACTAAAATCAAAAAACCTGGCAGGAATAATATTGAGCTTGAGTAGCGCTACGTTACTGCTCTTATTCCTTGCAATACTCATCCCCCCACTGGTTCTTCAGGCAGGACAGTTGTACTCAAATACCGAACAGATAGTCAGCAGCCAGATAGAAGAACTAAAAGAATGCCCTGATAAGGATTCAAATGACTTGAAATGCAGGCTTAGCAAAAAAATATCCGCCTTCATTGATCAAAAAGGCGTAAAGGACAAACTGGCCGATACTACAAAGCAGGTTTCAGGGTTTCTTGCCAGGAGTCTAATGACAATTATCGGGAGCATAGCTACATTTATAATATCCATTCTTATAGTACTCTTCTCGGTCTTTTACTTTCTGGATAATGGTGTAGAGATCAAGAATACCATCCTTGATCTTCTGCCTATTAAGACCTCATACAAGGACAAAGTTCTAAAAAAGATAGAAGATACAATTAATGCCATTGTGGTAGGAAATGTGACTACAGCCTTTCTCCAGGGTCTTGCAGGCGGCGTTATATTCTCCATTCTGGGAGTTCCTTCATCTCTATTCTGGGGCTTTTTAATCTTTCTTTTTGCTTTTGTGCCTGCCATAGGATCGACTATTATCTGGATACCTGCTGCAGTGATATTGATTCTTAAGGGCAGCCTGACAAAAGGCATCGTCTTAATCGCCTATTCAACAATTGTATTGGGCTCTATTGACAATATTCTAAAACCAAAGCTTATAGGCAACAGGATCAACCTTTCATCGTTTATGATATTTCTGGCTGTTTTAGGCGGTCTCAAGCTGTTCGGAATTCTGGGATTAATCTTTGGCCCATTAGTTCTGGCTTTACTGTCAACCTTTATCCAGATTTACAGAGAAGAGACTATTTCGCAGACAGAGTTTTGAATCCTTGAATCCTTGAACCCTCAAGCCCTCGGCTTTAGCCAAGGGTAGTTGACTTCTATTCTGGAGAGTAGATTTGAAAAAAGGAAAGGTATATCTTATAGGTGCCGGACCTGGCGACCCCGGTCTGATTACCCTGAAGGGTATCGAATGTATTAGTAAGGCAGACGTAGTCGTCTATGACTACCTTGCCAATTCTAAATTGCTTGAGTATGCCAAAAAAGATGCGGAACTTATCTATGCAGGAAAAAAGGGTGGAAACCACATTTATTCACAGTCTCAAATAAACAGTATTATCATCAAAAAGGCAAATGAGGGTAAGATTCTTGCCCGTCTTAAGGGGGGGGATCCCTTTCTGTTTGGGAGGGGTGGAGAAGAGGCAGAAGAGCTGGCTGCCAGTGGGATATGTTTTGAGATAGTGCCAGGCGTAACCTCCGCAATCTCAGTTCCCGCCTATGCAGGCATTCCACTTACCCACCGGGACTTTACCTCTAATGTGGCATTTATCACCGGCCATGAGGATCCAACAAAAGATGAATCCAGTATCGCCTGGGATAAAATCTCTACGGGTATAGGGACACTGGTGTTTCTGATGGGTGTGAAGAACCTCCCAGAAATAGTTAAAAATCTGATAGAAAACGGCAGGGATCCCAAGACTCCGGTTGCTATTATAAGGTGGGGAACACTTGGAAAACAAGACACCCTGACAGGCACTTTAGAGACTATTGCAGAGTTAGCCAGGGGGGAAAACTTAACCCCGCCTGCCGTAACAGTAGTTGGAGAGGTTGTGAGGTTAAGGGACAAACTCAATTGGTTTGAAACGAAACCACTGTTTGGCAGGAGGATCATAGTAACCAGAGCACGGAGTCAGGCAAGTGAATTTACCAACCTTCTGAGAGAATACGGTGCTGAACCGATAGAATTCCCCACAATTGATGTAAGACCACCTGGGAGCTTCGATCCCTTAGATGAAGCCATTTATAACTTAGAAAGGTATGACTGGTTGATCTTAACCAGTGTGAATGGGGTAAGGTTCTTTTTTGAAAGACTTAAGGTAAGGGGCAGAGATATCAGGGATTTAAAAGGCATCAGAATCTGCGCCATCGGACCCAGGACAGCAGAAGAGATAGATAGAACAGGAATTAAAATTGACTTTGTGCCGGAAGAATACAAGGCTGAGGCCATCGTCGAAGGCCTGAAAAAAAGAGGGATCAAGGGAAAGAATATACTCCTGCCAAGGGCTGAGGAAGCAAGAGAGGTACTTCCAGAGGAGATCCGTAATTCAGGGGGGAATATTGATGTAGTGCCTGCCTATAAGAATGTTAAACCAATGGAAGACAAAGAAGCCATCAAAGGACTCCTTAAAAAAGGAGCAATTGATGTTATAACCTTTACCAGCTCTTCGACGGTAAAGAACTTCGTTGAGATGTTTGACAGGGATGAGCTTCCGTCACTGATAAAAGGGATAACTATTGCGTCCATAGGCCCCATAACTGCTGAAACTGCTAAAAAACTTGGGATAGAAACGGACATTATGCCTGAAAGCTATACCATACCTGATCTGGCAGAGGCAATCGCAGATTATTTTTTGGAAAAATAATTGGGAAATCATAGGATAGAGAAATGATCGGGATATCAAAGCTATACTGCGGGACAGTGGAACCCTCTGATCCCTTGAGATACGGCAGGGAATCAGGAAAGCTCCCTTCTCACCTTTTACAATTCTCAAAGGATAAAAAGCCCGTAGTAGTATGGAACGTGGGGCAGAGATGTAATCTGAGATGCATCCACTGCTACTCCCATTCAAAGGATACGGGGTATGGAGGCGAGTTGAGCACAGAGGAGGGGATAGCCCTCATCGATGACCTGGCAGATTTCGGCGCCCCTGTTGTCCTGTTTTCCGGTGGTGAACCCCTTATGAGAAAGGACATCTTCCAATTGGCAAGGCATGCCACTGAAAAGGGAATGAGGGCTGTTATTTCAACCAACGGAACACTTATAACCAGAGAAGCTGCAAAGATATTAAAATCCATCGGTCTATCATATGTGGGGGTTAGCCTCGACGGCATGATGGAAACCAACGATAGGTTTCGTGGGGTAGAAGGCGCCTTTAACGCTGCTATCACTGGTATTAGAAACTGCAGAGAGGCAGGTATCAAAGTAGGTCTCAGGTTTACTATTAATAAGCGAAATGTCCATGACGTTCCAGGGATATTCAAACTTTTGGAAGAAGAAAATATCCCAAGGGTCTGCTTCTATCATCTGGTATATGCCGGCAGAGGCAGCAAACTGGTAAAAGAAGACCTCTCCCATGAAGAAACCAGAAGGGTGGTGGATTTGATAATAGACAAGACGAAGGAGCTTTATAACCGTGGTATCTCAAAAGAGGTACTGACTGTTGATAACCACGCAGATGGTGTCTATCTCTATCTCAGAGTATTGAGGGAAGACCCAAAACGTGCAGAGGATGTCCTGGAACTCTTAAAGATGAATGAAGGGAATAGCTCAGGCAATGGTATAGGCTGTGTTAGCTGGGACGGCTCTATCCATGCCGACCAGTTCTGGAGGCGCTATTCCTTTGGCAATGTTAAAGAAAGGCCATTCAGTGAGATATGGGCCGATACCTCCAACGAGCTAATGGCAAAACTCAAAGACAAGAAGCCCTATGTTAAGGGAAGGTGCGCCAGGTGTAAATGGCTTGATATATGTGGAGGGAACTTCCGTGTCAGGGCAGAGGCAGTTACAGGAGATTTGTGGTCTCCTGATCCAGCCTGTTATTTGACCGACGCGGAAATAGGGATTGAATAGGTAACTGCTCAGCAAATGACCCCAACGCTTCGCATTAGGGTTATAAATGAAAGAAACTTGCGCTTCAAGTTTGATGAACTCGTAAAAAGTCGCTTTTCCCTCCCCTGGCGGGAGGGAATAAAAG
>PFIF01000010.1 GCA_002782605.1 Deltaproteobacteria bacterium CG_4_8_14_3_um_filter_43_13
TCCGGAATGAATAACTTCAGACCCCAAAGTGTAACTTAAATATCTTTAAAAATTGTCTTGACAAATGGGTCCACCTTATCCTGCCTCTTCAGGAATTGTCTGTCTTAACTTACTATCCCCACTTAAGGATGTAAATTTTTCCATAAGCCCTTTCTCAATAGTCAGAGACGGACACAGCACAAGCGCTTTATCCACAAACCCAAGACCTATCATTATCTGTGCAATGCCATAGATAACATAACTCTTGCCTGTTCCTGTAGCAAGGTCAATGGTGGCAGAAAGTTTGCCCGATAGTTGTAAGTGATGAAAATACTCGTTTATGTCTCTATATCTATTACGAAGTTCAGGATTTTTAACCCAGTTCTCTTTGACCAAATCCTCAATAGACTTATATCTTCCAGAGGTAAGATAGATAATGACATTTTCTATTGCCTCTTTCTGATACTGCCTATCACCACATAAAACATCAATAAATCTATCCCATTTTGATAAATCAGGCCTTATAGGGTCATAGGATTTATTGACTTCTAAAACAAGGTCTTTTGTATTGTATGTCTTTATTTCAAGCATGGTTTACCTTTTTATAGATAAAACTTCCTTAAACTCATTTCCGTATATATCCACATAAACAATCATTATCTTATCTCCACAATCCTGCTTGTTGAGAGAAATCGGGATCTTTTTAAGTTGTTTTAGTTCTTGTTTGATTTCTTCTTCAGTTTCCTCCTCCTTCTTCTTTGGAAGTAAATCCTCTGCAAAGTAAAACTCATCCATCACGAATTCCTTGCCATTGTAGTCTTTATCAATAAGCACCATAGCAAGGGATTCAAAGTTTTCTACCTCTTTTTCGGTCTCTTCTTCCAGATAGTTGGAGAGAAATTTTGTAATCTGAATCTCAATGATTTCTTTATTGACTTTAAGTCTTGATTCTACCTCTGGTTGCCTTATGAAGTGAAAACCAACAGCATCATCAAGGTCATTGACATTTCTCTTGCTCTGCGGCTGTCTGAATTTCTTAAATTGGACTTTATGAAGTTCCTTGATTATCTGGTAAGGTACTTTGAGGAAATAATATCTAACCCTGCCAATCTCGTGATAGTCGCTTATAGAATCGACATAATTGGCTGGTGCAATGATATAAAGCCTCTCACCAATTTTACTGCCTATGTGAGAATGCAAATCCTCAAGATATTCCTCATCTACCGAAGCTTTTCTGAATTGCCAGTAAGGATAAACCAGACAATAGTAGCCATCCTTCTTTTGCCCGTCAATCCTGATGCCACTAATCTTTTTGTCAACAGGTTCTACTTCAAAAAGGTTCATCACAAAGTTAATGTAATCATCCTTTTTAAGTTCAAAGACCTTTTTCAAATCATAAAGCCCTGTATTGACCGTGATAAAACTTCTTGCCTTCTTGCCGTATTTCTTCTTTGGATTTTCTAAATCTTTGCTGTTCTCAATAGTTAAAATTCTTTTCTGCATTGTATAAAAAGACAGCTTTCCAATATCGCATGCAATCCATCTCCTGCCGAGCTTTTCTGCTACTGCGGCGGTTGTACCAGAGCCAGCGAAGAAGTCAAGTACCACGTCATTATCTGTGGTTCCCGCTTTTATTAAATACTTTAGAATATCCTCTGGTTTTTCTGTTGGATATTTTGTCGTTAGAGAAAATTTAACCATCTCATTGTTCCACACATCCCCAATAGATACGAATTCACTGCCTTTGCTCGTGATAATCTTAATCACTTCTTCTTTGGTTTTTGTGGGATCAGGCAAAACATAAGTTCTAAGCGCAACTCCAGCCTCTAACTCCCATCCTGCGGGTTTCCTTCCCATTCTCCCACGCATGTAATACCAGCCTTTTCCATCTTTTTGAATATTCTTGACGGTTGATTCTTTATATGGGCATAAAATTGGTTTCCAGTATCTTCTCTTTCTGTCTTTTGCATATATCAAAAGGTTTTGATACTCTGTTGGCATAGATGAACTTGGTGAATGAGATCGCGAACTCCCTCCTTCTCTTCCTTTATGCCAAATAATCTCGTTTATAAAATTGTTCTCATCAAATATTTCATCAAGAACAAGTTTTATATAGTGAGACTTCTTGTTATCAAGGTGAACTATTATATTAGCCTCATCAGACATGATTTCTTTAGCCAGTACCAATCTTCTCCTCAGAAATTCAATAAATTCTGCACCCTTAGCTTTATCTGTGTACGCTTTTTGTTTCTTACTTGCCTCAAAATCACTTTCTGTGGCAAACGGCGGGTCAATATAAATCAGCTTTACCTTGCCTTTTACTTTATCTTTTATCAAAGGGTTTTTATTTTCACAGACTGTCTTTAAAAATTGCAGGTTATCGCCAAAGATAATCATATTGCGCCAGTCTTTATCGCCTGCTGGATACTCTTCGCCATTGAAGACTTTCTCAACCTGTAGAGGCACAGGAAAAACTCCATCCTCATTAGCAAGGATGTCTTCCTTTCGCATCTTACCAGCATAAACAAGTTCATATTCCTTTTGCTTTACAGGAAAGAGCTTATACTTATAGTCCTCTGGTATCGGCTCACCCTTCTGGAGAGTCTCAATTAAAAACTGGATGTCATATTCGTTTAGCTTGATCATATATTTACCTTAAATAGTGATATTTTTGGCCAAATCTTTAGACAAACTTTCACTCACTTCTCCATTACTTGAGACCCTTGAATGAAAAATACAAGTCTGTCCACAATCAAAAGCCACCTCTATCAACTTTGTAACATAACCTTCTCTTTGTATTTTTTTAATCTCTTTTCTTATTATTTTCCCTCTTCCCAATGCAGGATGTATTATTTGATCGCCTTCGGATAATGCGTCCCAAAACATCTCATGCAGACCGATTTCCCATGCAAGTATCTTAAGTAAAGTCTCTTTTCTGTTAAAGTCTCTAATTGGTATATGATTTGTAAGTAATCTACCTGTAATAATATCATGGAGTTGTTCTGCGATTTTTAAAATGTAATCTTTGTCCTGCAATTTGCTTATTAAGTCTTTGTTAATTGCTGACAGCCCGAAATATGCACCACATAAACCGCCGACAAAACTTGCTATAGTGTCTGTGTCACTACCAAGCATATTTACTGCTTTAAAAATACCATCTTCTGGGTTATCTAAATATTTAAGGAAAAGGTAGAATGCGACAAAAACAGTTGATATTCCAGAACCTTTATACTCGTCAAATGCACGAGTTAAATGGTAGTATTCTTTATCATCAACTGATAGTAACCGTTTCATACTTTCAAGATATTCCTTTGCTTCATTGCGAGTTTGCTGAAATACCTCTTTAAATTTCCCATTCACGGCATTCCTATCCCATTCTTGAGTCCATTTATATACCCAATCATTTTCTTTTAGAGAAGCAGTTGATAGTTCTACAATTTCTTTTATATAGTTATAAAAATTTTCTTTGTTGAATTTGGATTCTTTCAAAAGATAATTGATAGCCGATGCATATATCATCGCTCCAAGTATCGCCCTGGGATGTCCATGAGTAATAATCGCATTTTTAAATGCATCTGTATGAAGCCTTTTTTCATTATTGACATTTACAAGTGCTATTGGTAAAACACGCATAGCCGCACCGTTAGCACCAGCATATCTGTAATCAATTTCACCTCTTTTGTAAAAATTGAGAAGCCATTCTTTTTTGCTGTGAACTATGATCCTTGCAGCAGTCTTTATTGTCTTACCTCCTCCTCTCTCGTAATTTAGCCACAAAGGTAATTCAAGGTATGCAAATTTATCTGCCTCAAATTCTCCATATCCATTAATGCAACGAGCAACAGCCAGTGTTAATTGTGTATCATCAGAATAGGAACCTTCCTTTATTTTTTCCCTATATCCCCAATATCTACCTCCGATTACTTTCTCCCACTCAACATAGTCTGTTAGGTAGTTTTTACCAAAGCGTTTATGAACGATACTTGGATACCGGCCAAATTCCGTAGGCCATCCTAAAGCATCCCCGACAGCACTATAAACTAAGGCTCCCTGAATTTTATTTTTTAAAACATCTGAAGTTTGGGATAACTGATTGCTATCAGAGTTCTCATTATTAGAATCTAATAAATTCAACTGATTATCCATTGTTTCCTCCTTTAAAAGTCATGTATAACAAAAGGAATTCTCACCCACCTAATATTACCTACATAATATTCTACACTATATTGCCCACAGTTAAGGTTAACTGAATTTATACTCGGCCAATGCCAATAAGTAGCTTGATTCTCAAATATTGTGGTTGACTCATCAATTTTATCTCCATTTTCTAAAAACCAAATAGCTTTGGCTTCTAATTCAGGGGTTGCTTTAATACTTATCAAAAGAGTGATCCTTTGCACTCCTACTAAAAAGTTATCTTCATGTTTAAAGTGTTCCGAATTTATATTATCTTTTGATACATTGGAAGAAGTTAAAGTAGCAGAGTTTACGACAGGGAAACCATCATGAAATAACCTCTTATCTATTTTAAATGGGGGATGTGGCTTATTTCCCCATAAACGATTACCTTCCTCTAAGCTTGCCTTGCTGATGAAATTTATGGATAAAATTTTGTCAATAGAAACTTCTTGTGGAGTTAGACATTCTGCTTGTACATTGCGATGCCATGTTTGATCCCATGGTTTGGGGCCAGTTTTAAGAGTAGATTTTATAGTATCAAAATCTACTAATTTTAATCCCTCTAACCCCTGATCCCTTCTATGGCCATTCCTTTTTCGTGTAGCATTGGTATTTGTAAAAAACTCCTTGCTGAAAAGCAACATCAGGTTTAATAACGAGATAGCATAAATGGGCATCTTGCTGCTTGGTATATGCCATAGGTGTATTTGGACAAAAATATAGATGCACTTTATCCCAATTCCCAAGTTCTATATCAAGACTTAATGATAGTTCGTTGCCTCCAGTTACTACACTATCCAAAAAACCATGTCTCTCTAATTTTTCTTTACTCCATAAACCATTACACTTATCGATATGAAGTAGATTATTAATATCTGTAAAATGATATAGGGTTTGGATATTATATTTTCTGAATATTGCTTGCATTTTCTCGGCATTAGGATTAACAGTCATCTTACTTGCATCACTCCCATCAATTCATTTTGACTTTCTATCATAGTCTTCGCAGAAAAGTCTATTATATCATTCTTTACTCAATAAACCCTCTGCCTGAAAGCTAAAGTGTCCGTTTCTACTGACAATTATGTGGTCAATTACTTCAATACCAACTATTTTTCCAGCCTCTATCAATCTGATAGTTAAATCAATATCCTGCTTGCTTGGTGCAACATCACCTGAGGGATGATTATGCACAAAAATAATTCCTGCTGCCCTATCACTTATAGCATCAGCAAAAACCTCTCTCGGATGGACAATGCTATGGTTTAAGGTGCCTATGAAAACTGTCCTTTTCTGTATTAAATTAGATGCCCCGTCCAATGTCAGGCTTAAAAAATACTCTTGCTTTTTGTCTTTTAATTCTTCTGTTAATTTTGCTACATCCTCAGCATTTTTAATCTTTACACCTTCTTTTATCAAAAATCTTTTTGAAAATTCAATTGCTGCCATTATCTGACATGCCTTCGCTAATCCCACTCCTTCAATATTTTTTAACTTTTCTAAACTTATATTGTCAAAATCATTCTGCACCAAACTTAAAATATCCTTTGCCACTTCAAACACATCTTTGCCTTTCACGCCGCTGCTGAGCAAAACCGCTAAAAGCTCAAGATTAGAAAGGGCTTTAGCCCCCTTTTGTTCCATCTTTTCACGAGGTCTGTCAAACTCTGGTATATTTTTTATCTTCTTCATATAATAGGGAAGGACGTTTCTCAAATTATCATTTATTTACAGCCAATTAGAAGATAATTATTGACAAAGTCGAACCTGGGTACAAATTCCCATT
>PFIF01000178.1:0-223 GCA_002782605.1 Deltaproteobacteria bacterium CG_4_8_14_3_um_filter_43_13
TCATATAACCACATTTATTGAAATTTCCTCTGATTGTAAAAAAACGTATTATTACGTATTATAAGTAAAGATGAAAGTATTGCAGTGCTTGTTAAAGATAAAAGAGATAGTCTCTCAAAGCCGTCAAATTGATTGAGTTCAGAGTATCTATCTTCAGAGGTACAGGAAGATAGGGTGATCGGACAGTAGACGGTAGGTTAGAAGTGAAAAACAAGACCAGCGC
>PFIF01000178.1:244-11346 GCA_002782605.1 Deltaproteobacteria bacterium CG_4_8_14_3_um_filter_43_13
ATCTTTTTAATTTTGACTAGGTAACGACGCAACGGCGCAACAGAATTTTTCGGCTTTAAAATAGAACTATTAGATAAAAACATGTGACATGTCAAGAAGAATTTTAATTCCAAATAAACCCTTTTTAAACCTTCCTTCTATCGTCCACCAGTGGGGCATCCTCAGGGATTGTCCCTTTTTTAACCAATTCAAGCTGGGGGGTTACACGAATGGCAACTTTTAAATCATTTACCAATCTTTCCTTTATGCCTTCTAAGTTGAGGGGTTCTTTGTATTCAATCTTTATAGTAAGTTCATCGCGAAGCTTTGGTCTTTCTACAATTATTTGATACTTACCCAATTCCGGATAATTATCGAGGACGTTGTCTATCTGTCTGGGAGAAATAAACATCCCCTTTATTCTTGGTATATCTCCCACACGGCCTAAGATTCGTTTGAGCCTCGGTGTAGTCCTTCCACAGGAACACGGCTCCAGATTTAAGCCTTCAGTGATATCCCCTGTCCTATAGCGGATAATAGGCATAGCCTTCCTGCTAAAGTCGCAGCCGCATATCTCCCCACTTTCTCCCCAGGTTACAGGCTGTCCTGTCTGAGGGTCCAATATCTCTACAAGGACATCTGGATCAAGGTGCATACCACCGCCTTCTGGGCACTCAGCGGCAACTATCCCAAGGTCTGCTGTGCCATACAGTTCCCGGACCTTTGCCCCAAATGCTTCTCCTAATGCCTTTTTGCCGGCCTCTGTCCTTACCTCACCAAATACCTGGACCAGTCGAACAGAGAGGTCTTTATCTGGATCAAGCCCCATCTCTCTTGCTGTCTCTGCCAGTTGTTGACAGAAAGTAGGGAATCCAAAAAGGATAGTGCAGTTGGTCAGCTTCATCACTTCTATATGTGTCCTGGTCATGCCAACTCCCCCCGGAATTACTGCAGTACCAGCCCTTTTCATAGCCTCGTCTAAGAGTTTACCGGCAATTACCCAATTATAGTTAACTGTACAGTCCACGATATCATCTTTACGGGCACCCATGGTGAAGAGCGCCCTCGCTGCACCCTCCACTACGCAAACCCAATCTTCCTGTGTAAATGGATAGATGATTGGGCCTGGAGCGTAAAACATCTGGCTGAGCTCTACCGGGTCGACTGCTAATAAGTCTCCTAAAGGCGGGTTTTGAGCTTGAATTTCCATTATTTTGGGCTTTGAGATGAAAGGTATGCCCTTTTGATAGTCTTCAAAGGACTTAATATCCTCTGGTTTCACTCCAGCCTCGTTAAAACTCTTCTTGTAATAAGGAGAGTTTTTATAAGCGTATTTTAACTGTTTCTTTGCTCTATCTAATTGATGCTCTTTCAATCTTTCATGAGGCATGGTTTCCAGCTCTTTGCTCCAATATTTATTCTTCCCTGCCATTAAAATTCTCCTTTTATTGTAACTACTCAGGCACAAAGTGGCAAAGGTACATAGGCACAAAGCAGATCAGGGTCGTTTCGTTGTTTTTTCCTTCTTTGTGCCTATGTTACTCTGTGCCTTTGTGCCTCAAGCTATAGGCTTCATCTGATAGTATTCTTTGTAATTTTTAAGCATTTCGCTCGAATCCTTGAATCCTTAACCCCTTGAATCCTTTTCATCGACCAACTCTTTGAGAGATGAACCCTTTATAATAATATTTACATCTTCAGTCAAGGGAAAAATTAAGTTTGTGTTTCCTTAGTTAGTTCGTCTTGATGGTTAGTTATTTTCCGTCTTGACTTACTTCTTTTGATAAAGATATAATTGCCAAGTCAATAGATTAGAAGAGGGTTTTATGCCTTTTTTTTCATTCTCTCATAAAAATGAGTGGAGTCTTAAGACTAAATTCTATCTTATCTCAGGTTTTTTGATCCTGATGGTTATCATTATGGTGGCTTTTTCTATTTACAGAGAGTACTGTTTAACAAGGGAGATTCTGGAACGGGGAAAGAAAGAGCTGGTGGGAGTGTTTGCGGTTTCTCTTTCCGATGCCGTAATGAATGAGAAACCAGAGATGGGGAAGAAATGGGAGTTGTTAGATAACTATATTGGTCAGATTATGACTAACGAAAACTTGAATATAGGGTATGTAGTTGTTGCCGATACCTCGGGCCAGATAATAAGAGATCGTTATAATGAACCTTTCGAGGGATACAGAGAGGTTCATCTGGGTCAAACTACTTTGCAAGATACTCTCCCTGGCAATACCATCACTCGAAGATATAAAGCTGACCAGGAAATGTTGGAAATTTCTACACCCCTTGTCCATGGATCTAAGATTCTGGGCGCTTTAAGGGTTGGGTTTCCTTTGCAGAATTTGCAGGACAATTTGCTCAAACGATATTTGGTTAAACCTTACAATGAAATAATTCTTTTAGCTGTCGGGCTTATAGCCCTCACGTTCATTATCGTCTATGTCTTAATATTAAAGATTATCAAGCCTGTTCTGAAATTGACAGACGATCTGAGAGAGGTAAGCAGGGGGAATTTGTCCATCCGCTCTTCTATTAGCCACAAGGATGAAATAGGGTTTTTGAGTCAGGCTTTTAACACCATGATGGATAACCTAAATCAGGCTAGAAGGGAACTTAGGCGTACCCATGCTAACATGATTCAGACTGAGAAAATGGCAGCGATGGGGAAGCTGGCAGCGGGTTTAGCCCATGAGATCAATAATCCCTTAGGGGGTGTTCTAACCTGTCTTGAAACTCTCAGTCAAGACTCGCAAGATGAGGAGTTGAGGGCCAAATACTTTAACCTGATCCAAACGGGTCTGGAACGAATACGCAAGACAGTTAAACAACTCTTAAATTTTGGCAAACAAAGGAATTTTCAGCCCGAACCAACTGATATTAATATGTTGATGAACCGGACGTTGGAAATGACCTCCCATCACTTTTCTTTAAATCGTATTACTGTCAGAAAAGAATTTGATGAAGATATTCCAAAGATATCAGCAGATCCTCATCAGTTGATTCAGGTTTTTGTCAATCTTATATTGAATGCCATCCAAGCTATGCCAGAAGGGGGAGACATTTGGATCAAGACCTGTCAGGAGGATGCAAATGTGAGTATAATAATAAGGGATAGGGGGTGCGGGATTCCAAAGGAAAACCTGGATAGAATTTTCGATCCTTTTTTCAGCACAAAGGAACACGAACAAGGGACCGGACTTGGTCTTTCTGTCAGTTACGCAATTATTCAGGACCATGCTGGAGAAATAGAGGTGGAAAGCGAAGAAGGCTTTGGAAGTCAATTCATGATCCTTTTGCCTATTAATCATCAGAAAGAAAAACCCATAAATCGTTTTTAAGGGGGCTCCAGGATGGAGAGAGGCAAGGTTTTACTTATAGATGATGAGCCTATCTTACTGGTAACAGTATCCGATGCTTTAGCCAAAGCCGGATATACGGTGGAGATGGCTGAAAATGGCCAAAAAGGGCTTATGATGTTCCAGGAGGGGTCATTTGATATAGTACTGTTGGACATGGTCATGCCTGATATGTCCGGTATGGATATTCTTAGAGAAATCAAGGGGCTGTATCCCCAAACAATTGTAGTCATGATTACAGCACATGGCACAATTGAAAAGGCTGTGGAGGCAATGAAGTTAGGTGTCCACGATTTTATCGCAAAGCCTTTTTCTCTCGATGAACTGATTTTGAAACTCCAAAATATCAGCTCGTTTCAGTGTTTAAAAGAAGAGAATGTCTATCTTCGTCAGCAGCTGGAGAAAAAATACCACTTTGGCAACCTGATAGGAAAATCCGATAAAATGCAGGAGATTTACGAACTTATAAAAACCGTTTCACAAACAGACTCAACGGTTCTTATTCAAGGTGAGAGCGGAACTGGAAAAGAATTGGTTGCCAATGCCATCCATTTTAATAGCCGTCGCAAAAATGATCCTTTCATTAAGGTGAGCTGTGCTGCCCTGTCTGAGACGATTCTGGAATCGGAACTGTTTGGTCATGAAAAAGGTGCATTTACAGGTGCAATTCAAAGAAAGCTTGGCCGATTTGAACTGGCAAATAAAGGGACGCTATTTTTGGATGAAATCGGCGATATATCGCCTACAGTTCAGATCAAATTGCTGCGCGTTCTTCAAGAAAGAGAATTCGAGAGAGTAGGTGGTACTAAAACTGTCCATGTAGATGTTAGGATAATCAGTGCTACAAAATACGATATGGATGAGATAAAGACTGAACGCCTTCGGGAGGACCTGTACTACCGTTTAAACACGATTGCTATTCAGCTTCCATGCTTGCTTGAACGTAAGGAAGACATCCCTCTTCTGGCTAAATATTTCTTTAATGAGTTTAGAGGAAGGACTTCCAAAAGCATACTTGGATTTACAGAGGGGGCATTGGACCTATTGGAACAATACGAATGGCCTGGTAATGTTCGAGAGCTGAAAAATGTCGTGGAAAGGGCAGTAGCCATCTGCCGCACAGAGAAATTGCAAATTGCCGATCTCCCCCAGGAAATACGGGAGATTCGGTTGAAAAAGAAGCTTATCCAGCACGAGATTGAAACCTTGAATAACGTATTAAAGGCTGTGGAAAAAGAATACCTCCAAAAAATCCTTCGAATAACACAGGGGCGGAAGGCTGAAGCTGCTGATCTTCTTGGTATAAGCCGCAAGACCCTGTGGGAAAAAATTAAAGAACACCAACTGTCTGACAAGTCTCCTTCATAACCACCAAGACACCTTTTTTGCAAAGCCCCCTCGTTACTTTTTCGTAACATGGTTTGAATTTGAAATAAATCCTTCAAAAGCAAGGGAAAATTCTATTTTTAAAGAAAAACGCTCGTCGAAAAATGTTACATTTTCTTCCCCTTTGGGCTATCCGTTTATGAGTTTACTGTTTTCCAGAAGATAGCTGACGTGAATATATTCAGCTTTTCAATAGTCCCTAACTATATAGTTATTAAGGATATTTAATACTGCGATCTGATCCCAAATCATAGTCAGGAGATTTTTCATGGCATGCTTTTTGCATGCTTTTTGTATTTAAAATTCTAGAGATGAGTATTGCCTCTATGGTTCGGATTCTTATAAATGAGGAAAAATGTAATTGTTGCGGATTGTGCGTGGACGTTTGCCCCAATGAGATACTGATTAAGATAAAATATGGTTGTGCCCCCCTGATAACTGATGGAGAATGCTTTGGATGTGAGAACTGTATAGTAGTATGCGAGACAGGGGCATTGAGTATTGTTGGGGAGGGTGCTGAATTTTCAAGAGATGTAGATCCTTTAATTGATTGATAGAAATGTACGGGCGGGTTTCAAACCTGCCCTACTAAAGATGTACCAATGTTTACAAATAAGGGAATAAGGAGGTGCCTATATGGCAGATTATTACATTAATATCTTTTTGGATAATGAAAAATCCAAGAAGATTGAAGACGCTGGGTTAGCGGATCAGGTTAAGGAGATAAGTGGTAAAAAGGCGATTCAGGTTGGTCTCACCCAGAAGGAGCATAAGAAGATTTGCAAGAGTTTCCCGAACATAACCACAGACTCTTCCAATGCCTGTGTGCTTCCGGAGGAGGCTGAGAATACTCTTATGGGTTTTGTACTAAATATGAGGACTCTGGATGTTATGAAGGCTGCTATAATGAAGCTTTATAACCCTCTCGCAGGCAAGGAGATCCGTTCAAAATTACACTGATAATGTTTCTACTAAAGATCCCATCCAAAAGGAATTATTAGGTTTCTGGACGCTCTTACAAAAAAGTAATTGACTTTTTGAAGGTGCGGTGGTATTTTGCAAAAGTTTGTGAATGAGTATTCATTCAATTTAAATTTATCGCTACGAAGATGAAATAATTGGGATATTTAAGATGAGTAGACTTGCCTCTGAAGAGGAGAAGAGGAAGAAGGCAATCTTCGAGGGCATGTCCGCCAGGAGCAAGAAAAAAATCCTGGATAAGGGATACGATAACTGGAACCCTTTTTTGCAGCCGAATGACCCAATCGATATCAGGGTGGACCAGGGGAGACATACTGCATGGGAACTAGCAAAGAACTTTCTTCAAACGCGCAGTCACGAAGAGTACAGCAATGATTATGGCCAAGGGGTATGGGAGATCTGTACGGGAATTATTAGCGATAAAGACCGATACAGGGCGATGTATGAGTTTTCATGTTGGTATCGAGACCTCTTCAAGAATGATAAACCCGTAAAAAGTCAAAATTGGGATGGCAAAGTAAAAAGCTCCAGATGCAAGGCGCGCAAATCATGAGGAGTGAGGCGTACTTTAGGGGTACGCTGCAACGACGAAGGATGCAGCGTAACGCCACAGATGGACTTTTTACGAAGCCATCAAGCATGGTGAGCAATGAGTGAAGATCTGCCCATAGAAGAGTATATCAGGGATCTCAGGCATAGATTGAAGGAGAACCCGGGTTGTGCACTTACCCATTACAACTTAGGGATTGCGCTTGTAAAGCAGCATAAATGGGATGAAGCGATATCCGAATTTGAAGAGGCTATAGATGAGAGCCCTAGCATGGTAGAGGCACACATTAACCTGAGCGGGATATATTTCCAAAAGGGAGAGATTGAGAAGGGTATCGATCTCTGTAAGAGAGTTATAGAATTGAGGTCTGACTTTGCTATTCCCTATGGGAATTTAGGGTTTGCCTATTTAGAACAGGGGGAAGTAGGGAAGGCAATTGATATGCTCCATGTAGCGGTTAAGAAAGACCCAAAATTTGTTCAGGCTCTGAGTACCCTTGGAAGCGCCTATCTCAGGCAGGGGAAGGTCGAAGAGAGTATTAAGTTTGGTAAGAAGGCTATTGATATTGCCCCGAACTTTGCAGTCGCACATAATAACCTGGCCATTGCCTTCTTAGAAAAAGGAGAATTCAAAAAGGCAATGGAACATTGCGATAAGGCGGCAGAGTTTGGTTTTGATGTACACCCGGATCTCTTGAAGGAATTGGAAGCTTATCGTTCTTAAATATTTTAATTAATGGCAGGATAACTTTATGTAGTTCTGAATAATTAAAAATTAATAATTGTTATCCCTTGCCTTGATCAGAGTGTTTGAACACAATTGCCGATTTTCTTTGGGAGGGGGTGAGTAGATACACAGTCCATATTAATTGGAAGTAGTTTAAATTTAAACTTAGGAATGGAGGTATTTTGATGGCAAAACATAAGACTCCTATGCTCGATGAGCTAGAGAAGGGAAAGTGGCCAAGCTTCGTCTCTGATATTAAGCAGGAGGCAGAAAACAGGGGGAAGACCAGTGTCGATTTACAGACCCCAAAGGAGGCCTGTGATGATCTCCTAGGTCTTCTTGAACTTACTTACAAGGACAAGGTAGTCCACTGGAAACACGGTGGAATTGTTGGTGTCTTTGGATACGGCGGAGGTGTCATTGGCAGGTATTGCGACCAGCCTGACCAATTTCCGGCGATAAGAGATTTTCATACAATGCGTGTCAACCAACCTTCAAGTAAGTTTTATTCCACTGAATTTTTGAGGCAACTGTGTGATTTGTGGGAGAGACGTGGTAGTGGCCTTACCAACATGCACGGCTCTACCGGTGATATCATATTGCTCGGTACTACCACACCGCAGTTAGAAGAGGTCTTCTGGGAAATGACCCATAACCTTCATCAGGACCTTGGTGGTTCGGGTTCCAACCTCAGAACTCCGTCTGACTGTATAGGAATGGCTCGCTGTGAATATGCCTGCTACGATACTATGGCTTTGTGTTACAACCTCACTATGGAGTATCAAGACGAGTTGCACAGGCCTGCCTTCCCGTATAAATTCAAATTTAAGTTTGATGGCTGTCCCAACGGTTGCGTGGCATCTATTGCCAGGGCTGACATGTCGTTTATCGGGACATGGCGGGATGACATCCGCATCGATCAGGAGGCCGTGAAAGCGTACGTAGGTGGTGAGTTCAAACCCAATGCAGGCGCCCATTCCGGACGTGACTGGGGAGCCTTCGATATCCAGAAAGAGGTGATTGGTCTCTGCCCCACCCAGTGTATGGAGTGGGATGGAAAGAAGCTTAAGATTGATAATAAAGAATGCACCCGTTGTATGCATTGTATCAATGTGATGCCCAGGGCGTTGAGGATTGGACAGGACACCGGAGCCTCTATACTCTTTGGCGCCAAAGCCCCGATCCTGGAGGGTGCCCAGATGTCCACTTTGACTGTCCCATTCATGAAGATAGAAGAACCGTATGATGAGATAAAAGATCTGATCGAAAAGGTTTGGGACTATTGGTCTGAAGAGGGTAAAAATCGAGAGCGTCTCGGTGAGATGATCCAGAGAGTAGGCTTTCAGAAGTTTTTAGAGGTATGTGAACTTGAGCCAGATCCTCGAATGATCCAGGAGCCCCGATCGAACCCCTACATCTTCTGGAAGGAAGGGGATGTTCCAGGGGGATGGGATCGGGATATTAATGAATTCAGGAAAAAACACCAGAGATAGGAGGTTTTGTTAATGGGCTATGATCCAAAAGAACCGTTGAAGGATAGAATCACTGATATAGGTCCACGAGATTATAAAGAGTTTTTGCCCCCCGTAATTAAGGAAAATTGGGGGAAGTGGTTGTACCATGATATTCTTGAACCGGGGGTACTTGTGCATGTCTCCGAAACAGGTGCAAAGGTCTACACGGTTAGGGTAGGTGGCTGCCGGCTCATGAGTGTGACGCATATTAGAGAGATATGCGAGATTGCTGATAAACACTGTGGCGGACATCTAAGGTTCACTACCCGCAATAACGTCGAGTTTATGGTTGATGACGAATCAAAGTTGAAACCACTTATGGAAGATCTTGAAAGCAGAGAATTTGCAGGTGGATCAAAGAAGTTTCCAAAGGGTGGTACCGGTGCTGGCCTCACCAACATAGTTCATACCCAGGGGTGGATTCACTGTCATACCCCGGCAATAGATGCATCGGGTATCGTAAAGTGCGTGATGGATGAGCTGTACGACGATTTCCAGGATATGAGATTCCCCGCACATGTCCGGATATCCCTTGCCTGCTGCCTCAACATGTGCGGTGCAGTACACTGCTCTGACATTGCTATTCTCGGCATTCATCGCATGCCGCCCATGCTTGACCACGAGCATCTTGGCAATATGTGTGAGATCCCCCTGGCCATCGCTGCATGTCCTACCGGAGCTATCAAACCGGCCACAGTGGATGGCAAAAAGAGCGTTGCGGTTAACAATGAGAGATGTATGTTCTGTGGTAATTGCTATACCATGTGCCCCAGCATGCCGTTGGCTGATGAAGAGGGCAGTGGCGTTGCCCTGCTGGTGGGTGGTAAGATATCGAACAGGATAACTGAACCCAAGTTCTCCAAGGTCGTGGTTCCTTTCATCCCCAATGAGCCTCCCCGTTGGCCCTCAACAGTAGAGGCAATCAAAAAGATCCTGTATGCCTATGTTGAAGACGCAAAGAAATATGAGCGACTGGGTGATTGGGCCCAAAGGATTGGCTGGGAGAGGTTCTTTGAGAAGACAGGGCTTCCATTTTCAGGGCATCTTATAGATGATTATCGCTTTGCGTATACGACGTGGCGGCAGAGCACACAATTTAAATTTTAGAGGAAAGAGCTAACCGCTCAGGTGGATAGCCTGAAGTTTAGGCTATAGACTATTAGCCTACTACAGCTTACAGTCTAAAAACTTGAGTAGGAAAGAAAAGAGGTGCTAAATGGGTATCGAAGATGATAAGCAGCTTATACTCGATACATTGAAGTCAAAAAAAGGCAAGACAAAGTTCTATTTGAAAGACTTCAATAGTATGTTTCCAGACAGAAAGCCAAGGGACGTAAAGAAGCTTGTAAACTCAATGGTGAGTGAGGGGCTCCTTGAGTATTGGTCAAGTGGCAGTACCACACTCATCGGGCTCAAGGGCTCAGGCGTGCAACACGAAGCAGAGGCCAAGGAAGAATAGAGAAACGAGATGGTTGTAGACTTTCCAAGGATACTCTTCTCTGCCCTGCGAGGAAACTCAGGCAAGACTCTCCTGACGGTAGGGATAGCAGCCTGTCTTAGCAAGGCAGGGAAGGCGATTTCTCCTTTTAAAAAGGGTCCTGATTATATAGATGCAGCCTGGCTTTCTCTGGCAGCCGGTCGTACTTGTTACAATCTGGATGCCTTCTTGATGGGGAGAGAGGGTCTCTTTTCTTCCTTTTCAGTCCATACTAACCAAACCCATGGTGCCCTGGTGGAGGGCAATAGAGGCCTTTTCGATGGTATGGATCCACAGGGGAGTTACAGCACCGCCGAGCTTGCAAAGATGCTTCAGATCCCAGTGGTTCTGGTAGTCGATTGTAGTATGACAACACGTACTGTTGCCGCTATGATACTTGGCTGTCAACATTTTGATCCTGAAGTTGCTATAAAAGGAGTTATCCTAAATCGGATATCAGGGAACCGTCACGAATCCATTGTGCGTACTGCGATAGAAGAGAAATGTGGAGTTCCTGTATTAGGGGCTATTCCCAAAATAAAGGGTGGGGCTTTTTTCCCAGAGAGGCATATGGGATTGGTTCCGCCTCAGGAACACCCGGAGGCCGGGAAAGCTGTAGATGAAGCTGCAAGGATCGTTGAACTATATATAGACGTAGAGAGGATATGGAAGATTGCAGTTGATGCCCCTTTTTTGAGTTATAATGATTCCATTGAAGATATGAAAGAAAAGGGATTGCCTCTAAATACATCAAAAAGGCCACGGATTGGGGTAATTAAGGATTCAGCTTTCTGGTTCTACTATCCTGATAACCTGGAAGCCCTGGAAAAGCTTGGGGCGAAGATAGTGGAGTGCAGCGCCCTTGTTCAGAATGAGCTCCCTCCCATAGATGCCCTCTACATAGGGGGAGGTTTTCCTGAGACCCATGCCGAGAAGTTAGCATCCAATCAGGATTTTAAAAGGTCTCTGCGTGAGGCTGTAGAAAGAGGGCTTCCCGTTTATGCTGAGTGTGGAGGGCTGATGTATTTGGGGGAACAACTGATCGTTGAAAAGGAGACATTTCCAATGGTGGGAGTTTTTCCCCTGACCTTTGTTTTGCAAGGAAGACCTGAGGGTCATGGGTACAC
>PFIF01000178.1:11384-11917 GCA_002782605.1 Deltaproteobacteria bacterium CG_4_8_14_3_um_filter_43_13
GAGACCTTGTGTGGCCATGAATTTCACTATTCGAAAATCCTCGATTGGGAAAAAGATCAACTTACCCCGGCATTTAGGGTCAAGCGAGGATATGGTATTGATGGGAGAAGGGATGGCCTCTGCTATAAGAATGTCCTGGCTACATACTCTCATTTGCATGCTTTAGGAACAGATAAATGGGCTAGAGGCTTATTTGATCAGGCCGCTTGTTATAGCCGGAAACATGATGAAAATAGAGAAGATGCGTCTTTCTGTGGAAGACGATTCCCCGTTGCTCTGAATTTCTAGGAAGAGTAGATATTGGTTTAAGAATGGAAGATGTACGAGTTGCTGCCGTAATGATGTGTTCAGTTGTGGGGAAAACGTCTGATAACCTTTTGCGAATTGAATCGTTTGTCAGAGAAGCTGCTGATAAAGGGGTTGATGTAATCTGTTTCCCTGAAGCGAGTATAACCGGTTACAGTGTCCAGGAGATAATCAGCTCCTACGCTGAGCCGATTCCCGGTCCTAGCAGTGATGCCTTAGTTAGCATT
>PFIF01000170.1 GCA_002782605.1 Deltaproteobacteria bacterium CG_4_8_14_3_um_filter_43_13
GCCGCATTCCTGGTTGCCCTTTGTTCAGCCCTCACGATCACCCTGATGACCTACCTTAAATTTCCCGTATCGGTTTCACAGGCTGTTGTTGGTTCACTGGTGTCCATTGGACTTTTGGAGGGCAACTTCCATTGGGAGGTTCTGGTGAAGGTGGTGATCTGCTGGATCGGAACACCCTTAGGAGGGATGATCTTTGCCATCATCCTCTATTTCCTGGTGGGCAAGTTTATGAATGGGTTGAACCTCAATCTCTTCCAGCACGACAGATACCTGCGCTGGTGTCTCATGGTCGTAGGCGGGTATGGAGCATACGCCCTGGGGGCAAATAATGTGGCCAATGTTACAGGGACATTCACCGGTCCTGGAATGCTTACACCGTTTCATGCTTGTCTAATCGGTGGGCTCAGCATCGGGTTTGGCGTACTTACATACGGCAAAAAGGTAATAATGACGGTGGGCAAGGAGATAGTCAGACTGGATGGTTACACCGCCTTCATTGTTATTCTGGCCGAAGCAATCACTGTCCATATCTATGCCGGCATTGGGGTTCCTGTCTCCACCAGCCAGGCCGTCGTGGGTGGAGTGATGGGCATTGGATTGGTTAAGGGTGTCAGTACCGTCAACCTAAAGAGGCTTTACCAGATCTTCTACGCATGGATTGGGACTCCTGCCATCTCCTTTACAATAACCTTCCTTTTGTATCTAATGTTCAGTAGACTCGGTTTACTTTGAGGTATTTGATATGTCCACCTGACAGTCATCCAGAGAATGTGTGGTGCAGCTGGGAGTTTAGGCTAGAGGAAGATATGTAGGACATTAAAAAGTTTTGAGAAATGTTGATGTTGACAAGACAGCAGCATTTTAACGAGATAACCTTTAGGAGAATTGCTTATGGTTAACATTCAACCTATGAAAGTTTTTATGGAACCGAGATCAATTGCCATCATTGGTGTTAGCAGGGATACAGGGGAAGACTCATTCAATATCCTTGAGAATATAATGAACCATGGGTTTTCGGGAAAGGTTTATCCTGTAAATCCCGGCGTTGATCAGATTCTGGGAGTAAAAATCTATCCTAGCGTAGCTGATATCTCTGAGGAAATTGACCTTGCCGTGATAGCCAGCCCCAGGTCTACGGTTCTTAAAATAGTAAGAGAGTGCGCTGAGAAGCAGGTAAAGGGAATAATTATAGTAGCTCAAGGCTTCGGTGACGGTGACGATGGTGGCAAAGCGCTACAGGCAGAAATGATAGAGATAGCAAGGGAATCCGGAGCAAGGATAATGGGTCCAAATAGCTTGGGAATAGCTAACTCCTCTTGTAATTTGAACACCTCTTTTGCCCCGGCGAAATTGGATAATGTCCCAGTAGGGATTATTTGTCAAAGTGGGCTTTTTCCCCCTGGTCCCCCAAGATTGGTATTGGCGGGGAAAGCCATCGATTTGGGTAATGCTTGTGATATTGATGTCTGTGATGGATTGGAGTATTTCGAGACTGATCCTGACACCAAAATCATAGTCCTCTATATTGAAGGAATAGAACAGGGGAGAAGATTCATTGAAGTAGCCGGCAGAGTTAGTAAGAGTAAGCCCATCCTTGCTTTAAAGTCTGGAAGAAGCGAGTCTGGAAGGAAAGCAGCCCAGTCCCATACCGGCTCATTAGCAGGCAATGATCAGATTTACGATGCTGCTTTTAAGCAGACCGGGGTAATTAGGACAACAGACATTGAGGAACTTGTCGATTTAACCAGCGCCTTCTCATCCCTGCCTCTTATAAAGGGGCGAAGGATTGGAATTATTTCTATGAGCGGGGCTGGCGGGGTTATAACCGCTGATGCTTGTCAGCGGCATAAACTTAAAGTGGCTGAATTATCACCGGGGACTCTTGTAGAAGTCAGGCGTCTCTTCCCCCCATGGCTGGCAATAAGCAACCCTTTTGATGCTTGGCCTGCCTTTCAGGTTTCAGGATACCCTTACGCAGAGGTGGTGAACAACGCATTAAAACTCATGCTGTCTGACGAAGGAGTAGACGGCGTCGTATGTATCTCTGGAATCTTTGGCAAAGAAGAATTCTTCGATCCTTCACCGGCTATTATACAGGCTGTTAATACATTTAAAGACAAACCGGTTGTATGCTGGCTATATGGAAATTATGCTGACACAGCAGCGAAGTTGGAGGAAAGTGGCAAGGTAGGCGTTTTCCCCAGTTGTGAACGAGCTGTGAATGCATTGGCTCGACTCCGAGAATATGCCGAGTTCCTGGAAGGGAATCCCTCTCTCCTTCGTCCGGTTTTCTCAGTGGGTTATAAATAGGGGAGAGACAGAATCAGGGAAAAGGATAAAGTGTTTTAAAGGAGGTAGAAGATTATGACAGATAACAACGAAAATCCCTATTTTACCCGTTTAAAGAACATGGAAAAGACCACAAAGTGGTTGAAGGGACAGAGGGGCAAGAAGGCGGTAGAAGCATTGAATAAGAATGGATTTGAGTCTAAATACATTAGTGATGGGAAGACTGCCTGTGCTGAAATCCTCAACCTGATCCCCAAAGATGCGAAAGTGGGGGTAGGGGGGTCTATGACCATGAGGCAGATTGGGGTCATGGATACTCTGGAGAAGAAGGGTAATGTGATCTACGACCACTGGAAGCCCGGATTATCCCCTGAAGATGTCTTGAAGATAAGAAGGGCACACTTAACCTGTGATGTCTTTCTGACCAGTGCCAATGCCGTTACCATGGAAGGTATGCTGGTGAGTACAGATGGGGCAGGAAACAGGGTGGGGGCTATGATGTTTGGTCCGGGAAAGGTAATAGTTGTGGCCGGAGTCAATAAGGTTGTAAATGATCTGCATAGCGCCTTCAGGCGAATTAAAGAGGTTGCTACCCCTCAAGTGGTTAAAGATATGGGTTTAGAGATTCCCTGTGCAGTTACCGGCTTTTGCAGTGATTGCAATTCTCCTATGAGGGCATGCAGGGCAACGGTTATTTTAGAGAGAAAACCCTTCTTTTCTGATATTCATGTTCTGATAGTAGGTGAGGATTTGGGATTTTAGGTGATCGATAGAGAGATCAAGCGGATTTTGATCATCCGAACAGGGGCAGTAGGAGATTTCATATTTACCCTGCCGTCCATCAGGGCCATACGCAAGCGCTTCCCAGAGGCATATATAGAAGTGATGGGTTATTCAGAGAGGGCTATCCTTGCGAAGAACAGGTATTATGCTGACAGGGTAAGTTCCATTGAGCGCCATGGCATCTCATTGTTCTGGGTTGAGGACAGTGAGTTGCCAAAGGACCTGACAGATTATTTTGGGAGCTTTGGCCTGATTGTCCTTTATAGTTACGATGAAGGTGGAATCTTCTCAGATAATTTGCGAAGAGCGGGGTCTTTAGAGGTAGTTACTATTAAACCATTACCACCCTTCAGAGACCAGAGACATATAGTAGATTATTTCTTAGACACCCTTGAATCCTTTGGTATACATGGAGACGATCCCATACCAAGGGTATTCCCTGAAGAACCCGGCAGGGATTATGCCGTTAGATTCTTTCAAGATCACCACCTCGAATCAGGGAAAGATGGTTTTGTGATCGCCATTCATCCTGGCAGTGGCGGGTCTAAAAAGAGGTGGCTAAAAGAACCTTTTGTAGACGTGATTGATTGGGTAGCCGACAGATATAATGCGGTGATATTACTGATCTCTGGGCCTGCGGATACCGAGGCTTTAGATAAAATATTAAGGGATCTAAGAAAGGCTAAGCCCATTTTGGTACAGGGGGTTTTACTTGTCCGGTTGGCGGCTATCCTTGAGAGATGCCATTGTTTTTTGGGGGTTGATTCAGGCATAACGCATCTGTCAGCAGCGGTGGGTACCCCTACTGTTGCTATCTTCGGACCCACAGATCCTGATATTTGGGGACCGAGAGGGGATAATGTGTCTGTAGTTAAAAAAGATATGGATTGTTCGCCATGCACCAGGGAAGAGTTGAGCCTATGCCAAAACCAGAGGTGTCTGCAACTCATTAGGGTTGAAGAGGTTATTAAGGAGATCGAGTTAGTGCTTGACGGCTGTGGGTAAGAGGCAATCACCAATTCGCAATAAGAAAGGAAAAAAAGTGGCATCAGACAGAAACGGCGCTAATCTGGGATTTGAAAACCAGTTGTGGGCAGCGGCGGATAAATTGCGCGGCCATATGGACGCATCGGAATACAAGCACGTTGTTCTTGGATTGATCTTTTTAAAATACATCTCAGATGCATTCCAGGCCAAGTACAAGGAATTGGAAGCAAAAAGAGACACGGAATACACCGATCCCGAAGACCGCGACGAATACACAGCATCAAATGTCTTCTGGGTCCCGAAAGAAGCACGATGGGAAGTGCTGCAAGCGGGGGCAAAGCAGCCGACCATCGGGAAGCTTATTGATGACGCAATGATCGCCATCGAACGGGAAAATCCTTCCCTCAAGGGGGTTTTGCAGAAAGATTACGCGCGCCCGGCATTGGACAAATATCGTCTTGGGGAACTCATCGACATCATGGGTAAGATTGGAATGGGCGGTGATGCCGACCGCTCGAAGGATATACTGGGCCGAGTTTACGAATATTTTCTTGGGCGATTCGCAGCCGCCGAGGGCAAAGGCGGCGGTGAGTTTTACACACCCCAGTGTGTTGTCAAAATCCTTGTACACATGATTGAGCCGTACAGAGGCCGCGTTTATGATCCATGCTGCGGTTCGGGAGGCATGTTTGTGCAGAGCGAAAAGTTCGTTGAAGAACATGGGGGACGACAAGGTGATATTTCCATTTATGGTCAGGAATCAAACTATACTACCTGGCGACTGGCAAAGATGAATCTGGCTATACGCAGAATTGACGCAAACCTTGGCCCGCAGAACGCGGACAGTTTTCACAACGATCTTCACAAGGATTTAAGAGCTGATTTCATCCTTGCCAATCCGCCTTTTAATATGAGCGACTGGGGAGGCCAGCGCCTGAAAGAAGATGTCCGCTGGAAGTTCGGCGCGCCGCCGGCAAACAACGCCAACTATGCCTGGATTCAGCATTTCATCCATCATCTTGCGCCGAACGGGATCGCGGGTTTCGTAATGGCGAACGGCTCCATGGCAACCAATACGGCAAACGAGGGAGAGATCAGAAAAAATATCATTGAAGCTGATCTTATTGACTGCATGATCGCCCTTCCCGGCCAGCTTTTTTATACGACGCAGATTCCCGTCTGTCTCTGGTTTGCGGCGCGAAACAAGAAGAGCGGAAAATTCCACGACCGAAGCGGCCGCACCCTCTTCATTGACGCCCGGAAAATGGGAACCCTCATTGACCGCGTGCACAGGGAACTTTCCGACGCAGAGATCGAACGAATCGCGGCAACGTATCATACGTGGCGTGGGGAGCCGCTAACTCCCTCTACCCTTGCGGGAGAGGGCGGGGGTGAGGGGTACAGCGACATCCCCGGCTTCTGTAAATCGGCGACAACTGAAGAAATTCGATCCCACGGGTACGTCCTCACCCCTGGGCGGTACGTGGGCGCCGAAGAAGTGGAAGATGACGGCGTTCCCTTTAAGGAGAAGATGGCCGAACTTTCCGCTACCCTATACAAGCAGTTCGCCGAAGCCGATCAGATCGAAGCCACCATTAAAAAAAATATGGAGATTTTGGGGTATGGTGAAAGATGAATTAACATTTAATCATCTCGTCGGTTCAATCCTTGAAATTCACAAGCATCTTGCATCCCAGGCTAGACGTGCGCTTAACATCAGCCTTACCCTGCGTAACTGGATGATCGGACTTTATATTGCGGAATTCGAATTGCGGGGCGTTGATCGCTCAGTC
>PFIF01000068.1 GCA_002782605.1 Deltaproteobacteria bacterium CG_4_8_14_3_um_filter_43_13
AATGACTTGGCCGTTCGCGGGATTGGTGGGATTTATGATTTATGATTTCGGATTTTTGATATGAATTCACAGGAATTAAAAGACCGGACTAAAAGGTTTGCATTAAAAGTAATTCAATCAGTTGAAACCCTACCGAAACACCAGGCTGGAAATGTAATTGGTAGGCAGCTATTGAGGTCTGCGACATCAGTTGGGGCTAATTATAGAGCGGCATGCAGGGCGAGATCACGTGCCGATTTTATTTCGAAAATGGGTATAGTTGAAGAAGAGGCTGATGAGACGATATATTGGCTGGAATTACTTGTTGAATCAGGCTTGATTAATAAAGAGGCAATTGAAGACTTAATAAAGGAAGCTAATGAACTAACCGCAATATTCACTGCTGCCTGCAAATCAGCAAAAGCAAAAAAACCGAGACTAATCCGAAATCCGCAATCCGAAATCATAAATTTAAGTCTATGCCCGAAGGGCAGATTTCCCTTGACAAATATAAGGTTAGCAGGTATCTATTGATTCAAAAATTGAAAGATATAGGCATGTATTCCTTTAGTAATATGGAAAAAAGCTGGGGCTGAAAATGGAGAAATGAATTATTAGAGATGTTACAGGGGGGGGGAGACGATGAGATCAAAGACATGTATCACATTCAATCTGCTTTTATGTATGGCTGTATTATTAACAATTCACATAAAGCCATCTTTTGGGACAGAGATATCTTCAGACAAGGATTCCATATTTTATCAAGAGATAAATGCAAGTGGCTTTGTTTCATCAGATCCGCAAGAACCATTAGGTATTATAATCGAGGCGAAAGATGAAAAAGTGGTGCTTACCAAAGATGACATAATATATATCAGTATGAAAAGAGGCATTGAAGTAAAGATAGGAGACACATTTGCTATCTTCAACACATCAGAAAGAATTAAACATCCGGTCTCAGGAAAAAAGTTTGGGTATGTGCATAGGATACTGGGAGAACTTCAGGTTTCTGGCATCGATGGTGAGTTGTTTGTTGCAACGATAACAACCACTTATGATGCCATATCTATCGGAGATAAAATCATGCCATTAAAACCGATGGATAAAAAGGTTACGATTACGAAACCTGATACTAAAATAGAGGGATATATCATTGAAACACGGGATCAAATCAATAATATATCGAAAGGCTGTATTGTCTATGTGGATAGGGGAGAGAAAAATGGGGTGAGTCGGGGCAACAGTTTTGTTGTCAAAAAAGAGGGGAAGAAAATCTATGATCAGATAACAAAAAGAGAAGTCATCCTTTCGCCAACTATCGTTGGCAGAGGAGTAATATTATTCACCGGAACTCATACCTCAACAGCTCTAATAACTTATAGCATATATACATTATACGTAGGAGATATGATAACGATTACAAGTGAATAATCATATAATATTGTGCTGGCGGCGTATTATTCTACTTTTTGATCTCTTAGAAAGGGATTTAAGTAATTATTGCTTTTATCCCTATTTTTTAGTCTGACTGATCCATCGTAAAAATTCTCTTATTATAAAGATAAAATGCATAAAGAATATTTTGGAATAGCACTGAGTCTTGTACCTGGGATAGGTTGTGTTTTGTATAAGAGGCTGATTGATTATTTCAAAAAGGCCGAAGTTGTATTCGATGCATCTTTTCAGGAATTGACAAACATTGATGGAATAGGGCATGAAACTGCTTTGGCAATTAAAAACTTTGATCAAGGGGGCCTGGTTGAGAATAGGCTATTGATGGCCAAAAAGGTCAATGCCTGTATATTGACTTTGGAAGACGAGGGTTATCCAGCGAATCTAATGAAGATCAATAATCCGCCACCAATGCTCTACATGAAAGGCGAAATTAAAAAGGATGATCACTTTGCTGTTGCTGTTGTTGGATCACGAACCCCATCAGGATACGGGGAATCAACTGCCAGGTCGATAAGTCGTGACCTAGCAGCCGAAGGAATAACCATTGTCAGCGGTATGGCTCGAGGAATTGATGCCATTTCTCACAGAGAGGCTTTATCTGCAGGAGGAAGGACTATTGCTGTATTGGGAAGTGGAATAGATGTAATATATCCACCGGAAAATAGGGAACTTTTCAATAAGATTTGCCGGAACGGAGCTGTTGTTACTGAGTTTCCAGTTTCAACACCCCCTGATGCCGTAAACTTTCCAAATCGAAACAGGATAATAAGTGGCCTATCCTTAGGGGTGGTAATTGTGGAGGCTGGGGTAAAAAGTGGGTCTCTAATTACTGCAAAGTTTGCTGTGAGTCAGGGCAAAAAGGTCTTTGCTGTGCCAGGGCAGATAGGGTCTGTGGGAAGTAAAGGGACGAACAGACTTATAAAAGAAGGGGCAAGGTTAGTAGAGAGTGCTGATGATGTTATGAGTGCAATCTTTCACTTTCGTTCAAGACAAGTTTTACCCCAATACAGGGATTATAAAGAGGACAGGGGAGGGGTTAAAAAAGGTGAGAATCTTTCTGAGAGCGCTAAACAGGTACTGACTACTTTGACTGAGGGCCCCTTACATATAGATACTGTTGCTGCTAGAAGCAGATTAAATGTTAACGAGGTTTCAAGTATATTATTGAACTTGGAGCTCAGTGGCTTAATCACCCAACTACCTGGAAAAATATTTATTAGAAACACATAAACCCCATTAGAATTGCCTTTTCTTGTGGATATACTTCTTGGAGAAAAAATGCCTAAATCTCTGGTTATCGTTGAGTCGCCTGCTAAAGCAAATACTATTAACAAATTCCTGGGTAAGGATTTTATAGTTTTGGCATCCATGGGACATGTTAGAGCCCTCCCCAGCAAGTCCGGGTCTGTAGGCATAGAAAATGACTTTGAGCCAAAATACCAGATATTGCCTCAGCGAAAGAAGGATATCTCTAAAATAAAGAAGACATTAGAAAAATGTGAAAATCTCTACCTGGCTACCGATTTAGATCGAGAAGGAGAGGCTATTGCCTGGCATTTGTTGGAGATATTGAATCTAAATGATGGAAATGGTTACACTAAAAGAAAGGGGGCATCTTCCCCTTCAGTCAAGAGGATAACCTTTTATGAAATTACAAAAGAGGCTATTCAAGAGGCGATGAAAGCCCCTCGGCATATCATACAATCCCTGGTGGATGCTCAGCAAGCCAGGGTAATTTTAGACTACCTTTATGGATTTAACCTGAGTCCACTTTTGTGGAAAAAGGTCCGTTATGGGCTTTCTGCCGGACGGGTTCAATCCGTTGCTCTGAGGTTGATTTGTGAGAGAGAAGAGGAGATTCAAGCATTTAAACCCAGAGAATATTGGACCATCAATGCCAGGCTTTCAACAACAAAAGAACCAACACCAGAGACTGGCTTCAATGCCACGTTAGTTGGGATAGATGGCAAGAAACAAAGTAAATTTTCGATCAGTGATAAAGAGTCTGCTGAAAGGATTGTTAAAGAACTTGAAAATGCAGAATATGAGGTTGTAGAAATAAAAGAGAAAGAGGTTACAAGGACACCTCCTCCTCCCTTTACTACCAGTACGTTACAACAGGAAGCATTTAGAAAGTTGCGTTTTCCTGCAAAAAAAACCATGTCAATAGCCCAAAAACTTTATGAAGGGATAGAAATCCAGGATGAAAGTGTTGGTTTAATTACCTATATGAGAACAGACAGTGTGAATATTTCCTCAATCGCCCTGGAACATGCAAAAAGCATAATAACCCAGTTTTTCGGAAGTGAATATGCATTAAATGCCCCTCGTTACTTTAAAAATAAGGCAAAGAATGTACAGGAGGCCCATGAGGCTATAAGACCCACTGATCTGGCAAAGAAACCAGAGGACATGAAGGATTTCTTGACTTCCGATCAATGGAAGCTATATAGACTCATTTGGAGACGAACCATTGCATGCCAGATGGCCAAAGCTATCCTGAACACTGTTTCTGTTGACATAACTGCAAAAAAAACGCATACGTTTCGTGTCTCAGGTTCGATAATAAAATTTCCTGGTTTTACGAAGGTATACGAGGAAAGCAAAGACGTTGACAAGGAAGAGAAAGAGGAAGTGTTACCTTATCTTACCAAAGGCCAAAGTCTTTATCTAATAGAGCTCCTTTCTAATCAACATTTTACCCAGCCACCCCCTCGCTATACTGAAGCCTCTCTCGTAAAGATTCTAGAAGAATACGGGATAGGACGTCCTTCTACCTATGCTGCAATTATGAACACCCTTCTAATTCGAGGTTACGTTAAGATAATAGAACGGAATTTTCATCCAGAAGATACCGGAATAACGGTTAACAGGTTACTGGTTAGCCATTTCAATAAATATGTTGATTATAATTTTACAGCGAAAATGGAAGAGGACCTTGATCAGATAGCCAAGGGTAATACCCAATGGCGACCAGTCATACAGCAATTTTGGACCCCGTTTATTGAGCTGATCAGGAAAAAAGACGTTGAAATCAAGAAGTCAGACGTAATTGATGAAAAAACAGAGGAAAAATGCCCGGAGTGCGATGGTGATCTTGTTATTAAATTAGGACGCTATGGTAAATTCTATGCTTGTAAAAGGTATCCGGAGTGTGAGTTTGTAAGACCTTTAAAAGAGAAAAAAGAAATAGTCGAAGATGTGTCTTCCAATGCAGAGAGGTGTGAAAAATGTGGCAAATCTATGACAATAAAAGATGGGAGGTTTGGTAAGTTCCTGGCTTGCTCAGGATATCCTGAGTGTAAAAATACCAAACGAATCTCTAAAAGTAAAGATGGAGATTCTCAAGTAGAAGGGCAGGAGATAACTGCTGAAAAGTGTGAAAGATGCGGCAGTAATTTTGTAATCAGAAGAACCCGTTATGGAAACAGATTCCTCTCTTGTCAGAATTATCCAAAGTGTAATAACGCCAAGCCGTTAAGCACAGGGGTTAAATGTTCAATGACTGATTGCAATGGGGATATAGTAGAGAGGGGTTCAAAAAAAGGAAGGCTTTTCTTTGGATGCAGTAATTATCCTGATTGTAACCTGATGTTTTGGAACAGACCTATACCTGATAAATGTCCTGATTGTGGATCTCCATTTTTGGTAGAAAAGGTTGTAAAAAACAGAGGGACGATACTTGAATGCATAAATAAGGAATGTAAATATCAAAGGGAAAAAGGAAAATAACAAAAAAGGCCATCTTATCATAAGATGGCCTTTTAGCAGTTAATTTCTCGGCAGTGACCTACTCTCCCACCCCGTTGCCAGAGCAGTACCATCGGCGCTAGAGAGCTTAACTTCCGTGTTCGGGATGGAGACGGGTGTATCCTCTCTGCTATAACCACCGAAAAATTAAATTATTCTTTTTTTAAATTTTTAATAAGGTTATGGTCAAGCCTCACGACCTATTAGTATTGGTTAGCTGAGTTCGTTACCGAACTTACACATCCAACCTATCAACCTTGTGGTCTACAAGGGGTCTTTAGTCCACCCTTGGGTGGAGGGGATACCTAATCTTGGGGTGGGTTTCCCGCTTAGATGCCTTCAGCGGTTATCCCTTCCGAACATAGCTACCCAGCTATGCCACTGGCGTGACAACTGGTAAACTAGAGGTTTGTCCATTCCGGTCCTCTCGTACTAGGAACAGATCCCCTCAAGTATCCTGCGCCCACAACAGATAGGGACCGAACTGTCTCACGACGTTCTAAACCCAGCTCACGTACCGCTTTAATTGGCGAACAGCCAAACCCTTGGGACCTGCTTCAGCCCCAGGATGCGATGAGCCGAC
>PFIF01000095.1 GCA_002782605.1 Deltaproteobacteria bacterium CG_4_8_14_3_um_filter_43_13
TTGATAAGGTCTAATTGTTGTATTCCAGGGTTATTCAGCAGGGTGAGTATCTCCTCTTCTGATTCTCTTACATGGTCTTCAGTCGTTTTTATGGATCGAGAATCCTTTGTTCCATCAAAATCAGTTACAGAGAGATACCATCTGTTCTCCTCATGCTCATAGGTAAGGACCCTATCATAGAAACAGAAATAACAATCAGGAAGGCCCAGGTCATCAACCACAGTTTTTGGTAATCTTTCAACAAAATGGCAGAGGTCATACGCAAAATAGCCAACCCCTCCACCGATGAAGGGGGGGCTGGTTAGATCAGATTGAATCCTATAATGCCTGATGATGCTGTCAAGGATATTAAAAGGGTTCCCTATCATGGTATACTTATCTCTCCCAATGGTAATTTCAATCCTATTGCCTTTGCTCTTGAGTATTAAAAAAGGGGCATACCCCATGAAGGAATATCTCCCCAGTTTATACCTGTCCATGCCGCTGTCCAGGAAGAAACTGAAAGGCATTGAGTGAATCCTGTCAAAAACAGATTCAGGCAGAGAAGATATACGAAGCTCTCTTACTACAGGCTTTCCAATCTTGACACCATTTAAAAAGTCCACAGTAAATCCCTAAATGTCTATAAAATTCCTGATGATCTTTTTCCCCTCACCCGTCAGAAATGACTCCGGATGGAACTGCACCCCTTCTATTTTATACTCCCTGTGCCTTGTACCCATTATGATGCCATCTCCTGTCCTTGCCGTAATCTCAAGACACGGGGGGAATCCATCGTTTGATACAACCAGAGAATGATACCTGGTAGCCTCAAAGGGATTTTCTACCCCCTTATAGACACCCTTTCCATCATGATAGATCATGGAGGTCTTGCCGTGCATAACGACATTAGCCCTTCTGATCTTCCCCCCAAAGACCTCTCCTATACATTGATGGCCCAGACAGACGCCAAGTATACATTTCTTCTCTCCAAAATGCCTGATGACGTCTTTTGATATGCCGGCATCATCTGGGGTGCCTGGTCCAGGGGAGATAACTATCTTGTCCGGGTTCATATCTTCTATCCCTTCCAAGGTTATCTTATCGTTCCTTATTACCTTGAGTCTTACCCCCAACTCCCCAAAGTACTGAACCAGATTATAGGTGAAGGAATCGTAATTGTCGATCATCAGTATAAGCATCTTTTTTCCGCCAGTGTATAACTATACTATTTCTTCTTAAGGTTTTCAATAAATATTCAGCTCCCTTCCTTTCTCTTCGATTAACATTCCCTGTCTTTCCACATTCCTCTGCTATAGTAATTTGAAATCCTTCTCACATTTTGTATTTGACAAACCATATAGAAGATGTTAATAAAACATCCTCGTAAGTCATATCTCTTAAAACTCTCGGCAGGTTGCGCAAAGGTCTCAAGGATTAAAAGATCGAGCCCCCGTAGCTCAGGTGGATAGAGCAAGGGATTCCTAATCCCTGTGCCACAGGTTCGAGTCCTGTCGGGGGCACTTTTTTATAACCTCCTCCAACTTTTCAATACCTTACCCCCTTTGCCCACAGTTTATCAGGTTCAATATCACGGTTATTCTTGACAGGCTTAATAAATGATATATGGATCAGCGCCAGGAATAAAGAGGACGGACGGTTCCATTTATTTACTTTACAGACTTTTCAGGATCCCTGTCCTCCCACGGCTTAGACAACATGAGGACGAACTGTTCAAACAGTTCTCTCTGGAAGTGATGGAGCATTTCCTCTTTCATCAGCTTAAGGGCATCAAACGGTTTAAGTTTTTTTCTGTAAGGACGTTCCGAAGAGAGAGCGTCGTATACATCGGCAAGAGAACAGATGCGCCCATATTCATGGATCTCGCTTCCCCTCAGCCCCTTAGGATATCCTTTGCCGTCATACCTTTCGTGGTGCTGAAGCACAACAGTAGCACACTCGTCAGTCAATTGATTTGTTTTACTCAATATTCTGTGCCCTAAAGCGGGGTGACGTTGTATCTGTTTCATTTCCTGATCGGTCAGTTTACCTGGCTTATTGAGAATCCTCTCATCAACGAAAACCTTTCCCAAATCGTGAAGGAAAAAACCGGCGCCCAATTCGTGCATATCATGGGCACTCGATCTCTTAAACAGTTCTTTGGAGAGAGAAACGGCCAGAACACCAACACTGACACAATGGGTATAGGTATAGTAATCGTGTGATGTAATCCTTGTCAAGTGATAGGATATCGCATCGTCAGAAAGAATGAGATCAACAACATCATAAATACCCTTTTTTGTCTCACCGATATTCTTCGCCGTTGGTGATTCCATCAACCTCTTTATCATCTTTATGGAATGTCTGTGAACCGCATTTGCCTTTTCCGGCAAGGATAAATTTTTATCGTAAATGGCTTCTCTGAGCTCATCAGGCACAATACTTGTGGGTGCCTGTTCTTGTTCAATCCTATCTGCTGATTCGTTATCCTCAAAGACCGTACTTTTTGACAGATCAACGGTGATCTCTGTAATACCACAGTCCAATATCTGTTTGATCTGCTTCTCAGAGGCAATACAAAACCTATTCTTTAAAAAGGGGTGTGTTAACCACGACAAAGGCAGAATTACATACATGCCAACTCTCAACTTCTCTGTCCTGATTTTTTTTAGCATACAGCCAGTGGGTCTCCCTCAATATGCCATCATACTAATAAGTCCACCCTGAAAAATGAAAAATTTCTTTTGGAGCGAACATGAGCAGGATCATTAAATCGTTTACAGTTTACAGTTCGCAGTTAACCGTGAACCGTAAACCGTTTTTAAAACCTGCACCAGAGAGCGGAAAAGGGAATTTTTCAGGACGAACTAATAAAGATAACAAAACAGAATTGTCCTTTTTATTAAAGCCGTCAAAACATCAGACTCAGACAAATCAACCTCCAAATATCGATACGTTATTATTCATTCCCTTCTTTCCCTATCGGCTAAACTCTATAGGCGCTTTAGGTTTTTCTACCTGCCTCTACTATAAATCCTGTAAATAAAATCCAGTTCTTTATTCCAAATTGATAAAAACTCCAATTTTCAACCAACCTCTCAATATCCCTTGACTAAACACCTATAGGGTTGTATCTTAAGGCATTGATAAACGGTTCGAAATCTCGATGCTTTTCATGAGGAGTCAGAAGCCGGAATGAAACTAAACGAAAATCAACTGAAGGCAGTTACCCATGTAAACGGTCCGCTCTTGATTATTGCCGGAGCAGGCACAGGCAAGACCAGTGTAATTGCCCATCGGATAGCCAATTTGATTGAAAACGAAGGCGTAAATCCTGCGAATATCCTTGCACTGACCTTTTCCAATAAGGCGGCTGAAGAGATGAGGAACAGGGTTGAGGGACTTATTGCATCAAGTCATGACGATATATGGATCAGCACCTTCCATTCCTTCTGCGCAGAGGTCTTAAGGGAGAATGCCCTGGAATTCGGCTTAAGTCCTTTTTTCAGACTCATCACCGAAGCAGATCAGCTCTCCTTTATGGTTGCGAATATCGACAGGCTGGATTTAAAGTATTATGAAATCAAAGGAACCCCTCACGGCTTTATGAAACAGATGCTGGACATTATCTCCCGTGCCAAAGATGAGATGATAACGGCAGATGATTATACCCGGTTTGCCAAAAGATTAGCCCGTTCAGATGGGGAAAAGGACTTGAATACACTGAAGATCAGTGAAGTGGCCGGTGTCTATTCCGTCTATCAAAAACTCCTCCTGGAGCACGACTTTGTGGATTTTGGCGACCTCATCCTGTATACCCTTCGTGGTTTCAAGGAAAAGCCCCATCTCCTTATTCAATATCAGCAGAGATTTCAGTATATACTGGTGGATGAATTTCAGGATACCAATTTTGCCCAGGGTCAGTTGTTGGATATCCTGTCAGCATCCCACAGGAACATCTGTGTGGTGGGCGACGATGACCAGAGTATTTACAGATTCCGGGGGGGCTCCATAAAGAACATCCTGGATTTTGAGACAAGGTACCCCGATGCCAGGATTGTAACCCTGGATGAGAACTACAGATCGCCCCAGGAGATACTGGATGCCTCCCATGCCCTGATAGCCCATAACCGTTCCAGACTGGATAAAAGATTAAAGGCTGCTGCTGACAAGAACCTGCACAATACCAATCCCATCACACACCTCTCCTTTAGCAATGATAAGGAGCAGGCAGATTATCTCGTATCGGAGATCCAAAACCTTTTAGCGCAGGATAAAACCCTCAGTCTCTCTGACATAGCGGTCCTTATGAGAAGCATCAAGACCCAATCAAAGCCTGTAGTTACTGCTCTGGAAAGGGCGGGAATCCCCTATAACCTCATTGGCGGTTCAGGGTTCTTTGAAAGAAAAGAGGTAAGGGATATCCTCTCCTGGATGAAGGCCATAGATAACCCCTTTGACACAGAAAACCTTATAAGGGCTATCCATACTTCACCATTTAAGATAGCCCCCATCCATGTATGCCGTATATCAAACTGGGCAAGAAGCAGTTCGGACATAAACCTCTATGATGCCTTAAAGGAGGTGGATTCTGTTGCAAATCTGGAGAATGGAGTAACCGAAGAGGTTCACTCCTTTCAACGCTTGCTTCAGGGATTGACAGATCAAAAAGAGGATTTGACAGCAGGGGAAATGGTCAGGCAGATAATCGATAAGATTGGGTACAGGGGGGGACTGCTCCAGACAGGCGCCAGGGAATATATGACTGGTTTGACCAACCTCCAGAAGCTTGAAAGTATGGCAGAGGATTACTCTTCTATTGAGGGTTATTCCAACCTGAGGTCTTTTCTCAGATACCTGACCTATCTCATGCTTTCAAGTGAAAAGCCTCCCGATCTCCCTCTATTCGATGCAGTCAACGTGATGACCATTCACCAGGCCAAGGGTCTTGAGTTCAGGGTCGTGTTTGTGACAGATCTTGCCCAGTCCAGGTTCCCCGGCAGAAGACGCTCCCTACCCATTGACCTTCCGGATGAACTTCTTAAAGAAGAGCTGCCTGACGCTTCATCCAGAGAACTCCATCTGAATGAAGAGAGACGCCTGTTTTATGTTGGAATGACCAGGGCTAAAGAGAAGCTTCGCCTCTTTCATGTAGAAAGGTATAAAGAAGACCAAAAGGAAAATAAACCATCCCAGTTCCTGGGAGAGGCAATGGGAGAAAGCCTAATTAAGGGATCAAGGATTCAAGGGTTCAAGGATTCAAGGATTCAAGGGTTGGAAGGTTCAAGGGTTAAAGGGTTGATTCCTACCTCTACCTCTTTAACGGGTAAGGAGAAGCCCGCCCCCAAAGACCAGGAGTCTTATATAGAGTTCCTGCCCATCACAGATGGTGGTCTGGATATTACCTTCTCAGCCCTGGATACCTACGACAAATGTCCCCTAAAGTTTAAGTATTCATTTATTTACAAAATCCCTCGAAAACCTACTATCAATATGAGGGTTGGCAGCCTATTGCATAGGGTTTTAGAGCATTTTCATAAAAACTATACCAGAAAAGAGGCTTCTGTGGAAGATCTCTTGAGATTGTTTGAAGAGGCATGGAAGATGGCCCGGCTGCCTGGCTCGATTCAATGGAGACAATTCAAGGGAAAGGCAATAACAGGATTAACCGACTATTATGACGATTTTAAGCTGGACAGCAATAAACCAGAGTATTTTGAAAGGCCATTTACCTTGAAGGTGGAAAAACACAGGGTAAAAGGCAGGGTGGACAGGGTAGATATTACAGAAACTGGCGGTTA
>PFIF01000046.1 GCA_002782605.1 Deltaproteobacteria bacterium CG_4_8_14_3_um_filter_43_13
AAGGCATCGATGTCCGCATCCACCACCCACCTATAGCCCTGGTCAAAATATTCCTTTATACGATAGACAGCCTGTTTGACTGAGCGGCCTTTGCGGTAGCCAAAGCTACAGTCTTCGAATTCCTTTTCAAGGATCGGCTCGACAAGCTGGAGCACGGCAGTCTGTGCCACCCTGTCCCTTACAGTAGGGATACAGAGCGCCCTGGATTCGCCATTGCCTTTATCCACGAGGATTTTAAGGAGGGGTAAGGGCAGATAGGTCTTTTGACGAATCTCTGATCCGAGGAGCGAGAGATTTTTCTTTAGATTTCGCTCAAACGCCCGTATGGTCACGCGGTCCACGCCCGCACTGCCAAGGTTTTCCTTTACACGGAGAAAGGCTGAGTTAAAAAAATTAGAGCCACAGATGAGATTTAACATGATGTGGGTTTAACTTTCGTCTCGCTCAAGTTTTTCACCCTTCCATGGATATCAACAATGATTCTCTCGATATCTCCCTTCATGTACTCATCCCAAGACAACCATCGATTTAAATCTAACATCAAACCATACATCCATGAAAATAAGTCTTCTGTCCGTCGGGAAAAGATTTTGCTTTCTTTTATGTGAAGAGTACATTTCAAAGGTACAAAAACTAATATCAAATTCCTTCTATCACTAATAGTCCGCAAAGCGATATGTAATGTTTTTTTACTGCCTTCCCTTAATAAAGCCCAGCCTGGAAGAATCTCTATTTTTAAAGAGGAATATCTGGATGATAGTTCAAGAAATTCACCCTTTGTTTTGCCAATGTTCGTTTCATAACTTAAGGATACCTCTGTAGGTACTATAATTTTACCTCTGATAAATTCATTTTCACTCAGCCTCTTTTGAAGGTTCTCTTTCTCAATTTTTTTTGTTTTAAACTTCCATGAAAGGTGCCTGTATTCCCCATGGTACAAAGAAGCAGTGGTTAACGAATGTTCTCCATATTTTCTAATAACATCTACAATCAATGCTTGCACAAGTTTCAAAACGATATTCATGTTTTGCGGTATGTTTTCCCGCAAGCATTCGGCGACTTCTTTGTTTAATCCTGCCTTGATATGATCCTCACTGTTAATGATTTTGGAATATATTCTGTCTGCAACTTCGGAAGGGGCATATCCTTTGATCTTTTCGAAGTACTTATCATCATCACCCTCTTTCAGTGGTAATAGAAGTCTAAATTCCAAGGTTTCCGAAATCCTTCTGTTTAGGATGAGAGTGAGTATTATAAGTATTGCGGATATCAACAGTAGCAATTCTGATAATTGAATGTCCTTTCTGTCTTTTATAAAATCAAATAGAATCCCTCCTGTCACGTTTAATAAAATACCCAAAATAATCGCGACAAGGATGATCTCAATGATACTTTTTCTTCTCTTTTTTATCTCGTTGAGAACAGAGTGCCCACTGACGTCCATGTTTAGATACCTATGGTTCTACGAGCTAAACGAAACCGTGATTTCTACCCTGCCACAGCCCTTAGATTTATATCCGCCCAAAAGCTGTATTGCCTCAAGCCGCTCTTTGATGAGATCTTTCTTGATTCTTGCTACAATCCATGATGGATCATCAAGCCATCTGTCTAGTCTATTATACTTGAGTTTTACCCTTTTCTTCCCAAACTCCCATCCATTCAACTCATCTTTAGTAAGAATTTCTAACTTTCCTTCAAATTTAATTCCAGGATTTACAACATACCATCCCCTATTACTTCCTTTGGCTGCCCCTCCTTTTGCACGGTCTTCTCGGATGGAATAGAGAAGTGTATCAATCTCTTGCTGTCCTTTAGAAGGTAACAAAAAAGGAACCCGTACAAACCCGTGTAATGTCTGCGCACCTAACAAATAACAAGCAGGACAAATATAATCGCTTTTCACATCATAATTACACGGGTTAGAAAAAAACTTGGTTTTTCCTTCTCTGCTAACCGATTTATTTATCCTATATTTATCAAACAGAATCTGTTCGTCTTCTGTTAAGCTTTGAGATGGAATGCAAGGCTTCAGGCCCTTCGCTTCTCCTTTTTCTAACAAATTATTGTCCACAAGATATTCAATCAAATACCTCTCAATTTGAGCCCTCCATGCACCCTTCAAACTGGTGGAGGGGATAGCTGGTATGTCCCCATTTAAAAGAACTATAGGATTGTGTACATCAGACAATATGTGTGATGTTCCTCCGATATGTAAAGGCTCTATTGTGGTTAGCTCAATTTTTATCTCTTCCCATTTTTGTTTCATCTTCATTCCCCCCTTTCATTTTTAATTTGAATAGTAGCAATGGATTTTAATTTTTTTAAAAAGAACCCTTTTACGCATCTGGGAATATTAAGTCCATCTACTTTTTCTACGTACTCATAGAGTTTATGGACCGCAGGCGCATTTCTTTCATTCTTTGAGCTTAGTTCTTTAAGTTGAAGCACCACAAGCCCCTTCCCACCCTCTTCCATCAATGTGCCAATATCATTTATCACGCCACTTGACAGAACAGACCCCTCCTTTAAGTAAGACCGCAAATCATTATCTGATTCAGCTTGCCTCACTATCTCTTCCAGTCCTTTATAATCCGCCATATGTGTCCCTCCCTCTAACAAAAATCTCGGGGCTTTAACTTTCGAGCCCTCAAAATATGCCAGTACATATCTCCCTGTCTCCTCATTATCCCGTAAAAAAAGATACCCCAATTTCTCCTTCAACACGTTTATATTGAATACACCTGCTACTTCTTTGGGAATACGGGTACTTAATATGCCTTCTTGAACATCTTCTATAGACAACTGAGACTGTTGTTTATTATTCAAAATGCATTGCCCAAAGCCTTTCATTCTTAATCCACCAATATGCAAAGACATCTCTTCCGGAAGATCACCATATAGATTATCTTCATCAAGAATATATGCATACCCTTTTACGCCTTCAAGATACATGATCTTTATTGGCAGCCTCACCACTTCAGTGTTTCTACATTTAGGCCCCATCGTGATATATGATATGTTATCAATGGAATCTATGACACCCACGGCATGTGCAGAAATTCCTAATGCATCGTATATGGCTCCTTTTAACCTCGTGTACCCGATTATATTTGTTGACGGTTTATAGACGCCACCCTTAACGCGCTCACCCAGGCATATTCGTTCTGCACTCAATCTGTACTCGATAATTCTCATTTCCCTTCCCCTAAGATCTTTTCCAGGGTTAAGAGACTCTTATAATTCAGCCCATGAGGAAGCTTTGTTATCTGTTCATACACTGCACGGAAGCCATCATCCTTGCCTTTGGTATGGAGCATTCTATCTGCAAATTCTTCTGAAAATTTAGCGAGTTCTGCAAGCTTATGTAAGGGTCTGGAGAACCTAATTCCCGAGAGATTCTTATATAACCTAAGAACACTTTCCATATTCCATATCTCTGTTTCTATAATCCCTTTACCTATAATAGCAATAAGTGCAGTGTGTCTTTTTCTGATACCTTGAAGATCATTCTTTTTGTAGTCTTCAAAAAATTTCCAGTGCTCAAAAAACGGGTATTTTATATTTGCGCATGAGATACTCAAAAAAATAGGCGATTGTCTAATTTTTATAAATGAGGGGAAATAAGATTTGTAAAGATTGTTGTACACCTCTAATATACCCATTAGAGAATCAATGTCATCTATCTTTAAAATGAACAAGTTTTCTAATACATTGATCTTTTCTATTTTTTTTTCTCTCCCTTTTATAAAGATTTTACTGATCGATTCCTTAAAACCTTTAAGAAAAAGTTGATAATCCTCTAAAAATTCGAAAATGATGGAGAATCCAAAATCTTTAGGCTCTTTAAACTGTGTTTCTTCTAACTGCATATAAAGACCTCTTGCGAGGCAGCCTAAAAGAACTTCTATATCAAGGCTGACTTCAATCCACGCAACTTTTTGTCGTCCTAACGTTTCATATTTTTCCCATTCAGAAATACCAGAAAAACTCCCCCCTTCTCTACGATAAGTATCACAAGTTTCACACAGATACTCGGTTGTGTCTTTCTTTGACTCTCTAGTAGCTTTTGCCTTTTGACAGAGATCACAAATTATCGCTTTCCTACTTGCCGTGTTCATGGGATCTGGTTTGATTTCGTCGTCTAAAAGAGGATAAAGCCTTTTTTCCGGCTCTAAAAAGAGCTGTGAGAGATCCTTAAGGAATCTCGATCGTGAATCGTCATCATTATAAGGCAGGCTAGTCTTTTTAAAGGTTACCTCCAGATAGAAGTTCGACGTGAGTTTCTTTCGCATCTTCTCTAAGAAATCACCTTCTTCCAAATTCGCTGGAAGAACAAATATTATGCCATTAAATAATTCATACAGAACAACCCCACCAACAATATCGATACAGTCTTTTAATACTGATTTTGCAATTTTAAACAGGTAAGTATCTTTGATGCGAACGAAGATGGTGTCACTCTTTATTATTGAATAACAAAGGTAAACTTCTTTTTGTTTTTCAATTAGATCAATCAACTCATTTGTTTTTTCGATGCTGCTGATCTCTTTAGGAGTTTCGAAATAGGCTTCATTTTTTAGCAAAAAATCATACCAATTCTTAACCAATTCAGAATGAGTATAAAGAGAAGCAAATGGACATCGCCCCATGTCTTCGGGCCTGTCTCTAAATATTTGTTCGTTTTCTTTAAAATAAGAAGAAAAATCTGCCGTTGAATTTATCTTTTCTAAAAGCGACTTATCTTTCCATTCTTTGTTCTCGTAGGGGATTATGTTTGGATTCCAAATTTTATAAACAGATTTTGATTTAATCTTTCCCTCTAGCCTTCTTGAAATTATTGAAGCGAGAATATCAGCGTAATGCAGATAGAATAGCTCTTTGGGAATTGGGTAAACATTACAATCAGCGTGATGTTTCCCGCCTGTTTTGGTCACGCAATGATGGCACAACGCTGTCCATAAATCTGGTTTGTTTATAGCATCAGATAGATGTTCTTTATGCTTATGAGGACATGCATGTCCAGATGTTGCTAGCTTTAAAAGGTCATGTAATTCTACAAGAATTTCTTTGCTCATTTATTCATCCGACTAATAGTTTGTTTTAAAAGACAAGGCTCTTTTCCCCTAAGTTGAATTTTCCCAGCCCAAACCCCGTCCCTTTGTCCGCATCCATAACCTCGCCTGCCTTGATCAGACGGAGGAAGGTGGCCGTGTTGCCGTTCCTCACCATTTTTCTGGCAAGCCTTCCATAAGGTTTAGTGAGACCCCGCAATTTTCGATGCATCGGTGGGCCTTTCTGTCGAAGGTCAGCCACAGGCCGCCGATCTCTTTTGCGAGGGCCGCGTAGCAGGCATCGTATCCGGTCAACCCTTTTTCCACATAGAAGGAAGCCTGGCGAACCAGCGTACAGCGACGGAGGAATCGATCACCCAAATCATTCTTCATAGCCCCGCAACTCGCGAAGAATCACCACGCTGTCCTTGTCGCCAATCCTGTCAGACCGCAACGGGTATCCGGATTGAAGCCGTATCTCATACCTCCCCAACCCAAAGCTCGTGCTCTTGCCCACATGCAGAACCTCTCCCGCCCTGATCAGGGGAAAGAAAGGCGCCACATCGCCATCAAAGGTGATCTCACCTATAAACCCGCCCATACCTATTTTCGTTTCCTGCCGCG
>PFIF01000169.1 GCA_002782605.1 Deltaproteobacteria bacterium CG_4_8_14_3_um_filter_43_13
GATAGCCAGCAATAGGAATCCACGTCTAACCTTGAACCGTGAACCCCGGAACTTTGAACCTGAATAGTTACTATAATTTAAAGGAATTTAGATGGGTATCCCTGAAAGGAAAGAAAAAGAAAAGATAAAGAGGCGGAAAGATATCCTTGGGGCAGCAAAAAATAGTTTTTCGAAAAAGGGTTTCATGAATGCCACAATAGAGGAAATTGCCCAGGAGTCTGAACTAAGTACGGGCACTATCTATCTCTACTTCTCAGGAAAAGAAGAATTGTACGTTTCTCTGATAGTCGAAACCTATGATATCCTTATCGAAGAACTTGGAGAAGTGCTAAAACAAGATGTGGCGCCTGATGAATTATTGGTGAGTATAGCTACTACCTACTATAACTTTTGTGAAAATCATCCGGATCATTATAGGATTTTAAACTTCATTGTTAACGAGCACCTAAATTTGAAGCTGACACATGAATTGACAGAGAAGATTGATGATAAGACCGATATTATCTTTAAAATGGTTAGTGAAGTGATTAAGCTTGGGATTAGGATAGGCATATTCAAACAAATAGATGTCTGGGACATTACAAGCCTTTTTTGGAGCAATATGCATGGTATAATACAGACACAAACTACTATAGATTATTTGAAAGGCAGAACTACTGATATTGAGTCTTTAGTTAGAAAAAACATAGAACTGATGTTTTTAGCCATTAAGGTCTAAATATTATATTTTTAAGGAGGCTTTACCTATGGCTACCGTAAAAGAGGTAAACAAGGCTTTTTTGGAGAAAGGTTTGGAGATAGAGCTTCCATTTCCGGATGATTGGTTAGTGAAGAAGGTTGACATATTGGAGAAGAAGGACACATCGGATAAGGTAGGTGTTTTATTGGCTTTGAAGTTAATAGATGACAGGGGCAGAGAGTTATCAGAGCTTTATTATGGGGAGAGTTTAGTAAAGAGGGAGCGGAAGGTACGGGATATAAAGATAGCGTTACCCTCTAAGGTTGAGTTATTACCGTTGCGGGCTAAGATGGATTTTGACAGTGATGAAGAGGCGTGGAGCTATACAAAGGGGGCATTTATCCATTTATTAAAAGACAAGGGGTACAGTATATGGGGGGATAATATTTCTGGTGGTGTAGATTCATCAGTCCTTTCCCTTTTAGAAAAAGGGGAGTTGGACATATATGCGGAGAAGGATAGCAGGGGATTTCTCATAAGAGTAGTCTTACGGTCTACAAATGAGGATGCTTATAAGAAGGCCATTGGTTTAGTGGAGCTAAGGAAGGATTACGGGAGCCTGTACGACTATGGTTTAGTAATACCTGCATTTCAGGATTCATTAGGGGTAAAGTGGCGGGATCAGGAGTTTTGGCTTACAGTGAACAGCGAGTATTTATCAATACATCGTATAGGGTTATTTGCCGTGGACAACCTGGATCCCAATCGGGTATATCCTCACACAGTATACGCCAAAGAGCGGGAGATATTCAGGTACATGGTGAATTCCAGCAGGCAGTGGTCAGTAGTAAGGGGGAGGTATTTACAGCAGAGAGCAAGCAGAGTTGGCAGTTCAAAGTAAATTAATACAAAGGAGGGGTTTTAATGATAATAGAGGGATTAAAAGAGACGATTTTGGGTTATGTTGACAGTGGTAAAGATCCGTTGGATGTTATATTTGGTCAGGAGGATGCCAAAGAGAAGATATTGACGTCCATACTGGCAGATCATCATGTATTGATAGAGGGGCCTCCTGGAGTAGGCAAGACCACATTAGCCAAGTATCTTGCATCCATACTGCCGCCTGTTAATGCAGTAAAGGGGTGTCCATTTCACTGTGATCCCGGCAAACTGGTTTGTCCTTTATGCATAACCAAATCCAAAGAAGGCAACCTGGAGGTAGAGAAAGTAGAGGGTGCCAGGAGATTTGTCAGGATACAGGGCAGTCCTGATTTAACCGCGGAGGATCTTTTAGGAGACATAGATCCTACCAAGGCATTCAAATTTGGGCCTCATGATTATAGGGCATTCACCCCTGGGAAGCTTTTAAAGGGCAATCGTGGTATAGTTTTCTTTGATGAGCTGAACAGAGTGCCGGAGAAATTGCAGAATGCCTTACTTCAGGTATTAGAAGAGAGAATAGCAACCATAGGGCCCTATGATGTGGACTATGCCTCCAACTTCATCATGTTGGCCACCATGAATCCCAGAGAGCATGCGGGAGTCGAAGAGCTATCAGACGTCTTACTTGACAGATTTGACATAGTTAGGATGGGATATCCGGAGACACCGGAGAGAGAGAGGCAGATACTGGTAAAATATGGATTAAAGACAGAGGGTATAGAGATACCTGACGAAGCAATAGACTCCATAGTCAAGCTAGTCAGAGCTACCAGAGAGGAGCCCTGGGACAAAGAGTTGGACCAGGGGGCCAGTGCCAGGGCAGGGCTATCCTTATACGAGAAAGTACAGACCATAGCCTTGCTTCAGAAGCGCAAAACCGCTACCATAGATGATGTAAGAAGCATGGCAGTATCCTCTATGGGCAGCAGAATAAAGCCTTCACCTGAATCCAAGTTTTATGACGATCCCCTTGGATTGATACAGGAGATATCGGAAGGCATATTAGGGGGGTAGATGGATATGAGAGCAAAGGCAACAACCATTGCCATCTCTGGAAAAGGAGGGACTGGCAAAACCATGCTATCATCACTTCTGGTCAGGTATTTCTCCAGATATGGCAGTGTCTTTGCCATAGATGCGGATCCTGACTCAAACCTGCCGGAAGCCTTAGGGGTAAAGATCAAGAAAGACGTGGGGGCAGTAAGGGAAGACATACTGGACATCAGGGCCGACAAGGTATCCCCATCCATGACCAAGAAAGACCTATTCGAGATGGAGCTTTTACAGATCATAGAAGAAGGCAAAGCCTTTGACCTACTGGTCATGGGCAGGTCAGAAGGAGCGGGGTGTTACTGTACCATAAACCACATACTAAGGGAAGTAATAGACACCAAATCCAAAAACTACGATACAGTGATAATAGACTGTGAAGCTGGTTTAGAGCATCTGAGCAGGAGGACAACCAGAGGCGCCGACATAATGATAGTAGTGACCGATGCCACCAAAAAGGGCATACTGACTGCCAGGAGGGTAAAAGAGCTATCTTTGGAGGTAGGCATAGACTTTGACAGGATAGTTGTAATAGCCAACAAAGTCACCCCTGAGACCAGACCTATAATTGAGGAATTAGGTAGAGAAAACGGATTAGACATAATTGGATACGTACCTTTTGATCCGTTAATCTCTCAGTATGATGCTATAGGCAGGTCCCTTTTGGAGTTGCCCGAGGAAGCTCCTTCTGTTTCATCGGCCTATGAGATATTTGGCAGGATAAGGCAAGAAGCGGAGGAAAAGTACAGGAAGAGGGGAGGGTAAAGTGTTAAGGAGAGAGATTCGGGAGCGTATAGAGAGCAACACCCTGGAGCAGAACAAGGAACTATTATTTGAAGGATTTCAGATAGACGAAGCCAGGCAGGAAGACATAATATCCACCCTTCATACAGGGCATCATCTTTTAATACTGGGGCCTCCGGGATGTGGGAAGACCGTATTAGCCGAGAAGCTTGGCAGAATATTGGGAGACACAGAAGTAATAAAGGGATGTCCAGTCAACTGTGCCCCTTCTCATCCTGATTGTCCCTGGTGTTTATCAAGGGACAACAGTTCCAAGACAGAGACAGAGATAATCCCTGGCAGAGACAGAATAAAGAGAGTACAGGGCAGTCCCGAGCTGGTGCCTGAGGACCTGATAGGGGCATTGGATCCTGATTCTGCGGCATTTGAGTATGGCATACACGACATACGGTCATTCACCCCTGGCAAGCTATTAAGGGCCAATCGTGGTATACTCATACTCGACTTCATAGACAGAATGCCGGAGCGGGTATTAAACGTTCTACTTTATGCCTTAGAGGGAGACACAGTAACCATAGGCAGTTACGAAGAGAAAATACCCCTTGACATCCTCATCATTGCGACAGGAGGAGACAGAGTACTAAAGACCCTTTCCCTTGACATGATAGACCACTTTGACATAATAAAGATGGGCTACATAGCAGAAGAGGAAAAAGAGAGAGCCATAATCATGGACAGAGAGGGATGGAAGGGAGAGGAATTTGACAAGGCACTGAGGATAGTAAGGATGACCAGGGGGCATACAGACCTTCATAGGGGAGTAAGCACCAGAGGCGGGATAAAATTTGCCGAACTCATACCCATCCACAAGAGGTTCAAGATAGAAGACACTGACGACATCCTGAAGAGGGCTTCAGTAGTATCCCTTCCCCACAGGATAGAAGTAGCGCCCCATGCAGAGGCAGTGAGGAGACCTGAAGAGATAATAGAAGAGATAGTACAAGAAGTAATAGCAGGAGAAGAGAAAAGAGAAGAGCTGGTCACCCTGTCCAAAGACGACATACTCAACCTGGTAGAAGAGATAGCCAGAGAAGACAAACTCAGAAAACCCTTAAAGCTGGGATTCTTTGACATCCTTCTCAAGAGAGTACAGCGTTTTCCCGAGACCAGATTGGCCAAGCTTCACAAAGAGATGATGAGCCAGATGGAGGACATCTATATAGAGCGGCATCTCAAAGACAACATAACCCAGGAGATACTCGAAGACATAGAAGAGAGGCGGAAATATCGGGACAAGCTTTTGGCCGACTACAAAAAGAGCTTAGAGCAAGAGGCATTAAAAGAGACATTAGCCCTTTTAGAGAGAAAGAGCATCTTAGAGCGGGACAAGACAGGGTGGAACCTGAGCAGAAAGGGCATAACCTTTCTCCTAGAGAAACTATCTCCTAGGCTATGGGAGAACGTCAACATCTCAGGAGAGGGGAAGCACAAGACAGGCAAAAAGCTGGCCACAGGAGAGGGCAGAATAGTAGGAGTGCGCAAGTACAGATTAGGGGACAGGTACAAAGACGTCTCATTAAAAGACACCATAAGAGAAGTCATCAAAAATCGCAGAGAGACAGTAACCAAAGAAGATATCATGGTAACCAAGAAAGACATCAGGACCAAGATGGACATCATCCTGGTAGTTGATCTGTCTGGCACCATGTCACAGTTGGAGAAGCTCTGGTATGCCAAAGAGAGCGCCATAGCCTTATCCATGGCCAGCACCAAATACAAAGACAGATTAGGGGTAGTATCCTTTTCCAACCTGGCAGATGTAGTAGTAGAGATAACAGACAGCCCTTACAGAGTGACCGAGAAGATACTGGATTTAAACCTTCACGAGAATGCCTTTACCAACATAGGGTATGGGTTATTAAAAGCTCGGTCAGTATTCATACGTCAGCGTCGGGGAGATGCCAACCAGCACATAATCTTAATATCAGACGGGGATGCGACAGCGCCGCATCCTTCACCAGAGAAGTATGCTATAAGAGAGGCTATAAAGACAGCCAGGAAGGGGATAACGATCTCCTGTGTATGCATCAATGAGAAGTCAGCCAATCCTGAGCTTATGAGGAAGATATCCCGGATAGGTAAAGGCAGGATATACATGATAGGCGAAGCAGGAGACATAACCTCCGCTCTTATGGAAGAAAGAAGCAGGATGTAGTTCCATACAGATGGAGGTACCTCTTTTCGCTTCAGCATTCATTTTTTGACCCATCTATGATCGTAAATCGTAAGTCGCGAGTCGTAAATAAAATAAAT
>PFIF01000208.1 GCA_002782605.1 Deltaproteobacteria bacterium CG_4_8_14_3_um_filter_43_13
AAATAGCAATACCCCATCAGGTTATGGATGTCTTTTCTTCCCTCCTCCGCCTCCCTGGCCCTTTTAAGGTCTAAAAGGGCATCTTCATACCTTCCCATCTCTTTATAACATAAGCCCAGGTAGAAGTATATGCTGCTCAAATCCTCCTTTTGAGGTCTGGATGCCAGAGCCCTCTTGAGATAGTCTAAGGCGGCACCAAGGTCTCTCATGCCAAGATAGCAGAGCCCCATATAATAATAAAGAGGGCTCCTTTCTGTGAAGAACTCCTCTGCATGATTCATCATCGCAAGTCCATCACCGTATTCCTCAATATTAATATGACTGAGCCCAGTATAAAAATATACATCCCCCAGCGGAAGCTGGTCATATCCCATTTTTAGGGCATCCTGGAACCTGTCAATTGCCTCTATATAATCCCTGAGACCGAATTCACACAGACCCTTATAATAATAGATCATAGCTGAAGAGGGGGTATGTCTTTCTGCCTCTTCCAGGGTAACCATGGCTTTCTTGTTTTCGTTTCTTCGAAGATGACACAATGCCTTGGAAAGGAGGATATTCCCCATATCCTCAAAGTCGGTATGTTCTGTCAGTACCCTGTCGAAATGTTCCAGTGCGCTCTTGTAGTCTTCCTGCTTGACCAATTCCATGCCAAGATGAAAAGAAATGCTAAATGCCTCTTTTTCGCGGTCATTTATCCTGAGGGTATCTTTCATAAGAGAGAGTGATTCTGCAGCGCAGTTCAGACAATTGTCCCACTTGTCTCCGTCCGATTCTAATGTCATGCGCAGATCAGATAAGCTGTTCATAGAGTAAAGGTTTGAAACGGGCTGTTTTGAGCATACTGCCTTGAAACAGTCGTAGATATTCCCATCTTTTTCTCTCAATATAATAGAAGGGCATCCTTGAAGGGAACCTTTTACCGGGGCATTCGCCCATACCATAAGGTCATCGAATACAGAATGGACTCCCAGGGTATTTATGAGTCTTTCCAGTTTATCTCCCCCGGCCAGCTCCAGATAAATTCTTTCCTTATCGCTTCTCACAATGCCTTTAATACCGCCAGGGGAAACATCTTCTGGGACGTAAATACTGGGAACCATCAGCCGATCCCTCAGGAAATCCAGACATCTATTGAGGGAGATCACATCATCCTTCTCTTCCGCCATAAGGATGGGTAGAATCATAATACGGGACACACTCTGGTGAATGTATCCTTCTCTGTTAAAAGGGCTGATTATCTGGAAAAAATCGTTGTAAATACCTTCCAGCAAATCTTCAGAGGGTAACGGATGAACAGGATGGATGTTTATCCTGTAAAAGGAGTGTCTTTTTAGGAAAAGGGCAATCTGTATTACCGTCTTCCTCACGCGGGGGAAGTCTCTCGCCATATCTTCCGCAATAAGGTATACGTCCGCAGATATATCAAGGAAAGGGAAAAGACCGGTAAAATATTCCTGAAATTCCTGAGAAGAATGCCCGTCTCCCCGGTCCAGGATAAGATACAATTTTTTTATTGAACCCTCTGGCATGATAAGAACTCTTTCTCCTTCCCTATCCAGGAGACTCCTAGACCCCCACTTCTTCCTCCAATTGTCGTAATGTTTCTTCCAGAACAGGGAGCCGCTGCTTGTCTTTGGGGTCCTTGGAGATTCTCTTGAGTTCAACCAGCATCTTAAGCTCGAGAACACGAAGCGTATGACCTCTAAACTCAATTTCCACTGTGTGCTCAAGGAGGTCTTCATAGGTTTTTCCCTCCTCAATAACAGCCAAAACATCGAGAGGTCCTAAGAGGGTTGCAAAAAGAGCATGACCCATCCCCGAAAAATCGTCCTCCTTTGGCTCTATTACCCTGTCGTCTTGGCGACGATGGAATGCGCTAATCGATTTGAGAAACGCAAGCAGTTTAGTAATATTATCGGAAGATCGGTTATATACGATGTCCACATCCATCGTTGAGACTGGAGCGCCCTGCACAACGGCAGCAAGGCCACCGACAAGAATAAACTTGACGCCTGCCTCTATGAGCCTTTCAAGTAGTGCGCTTAGGTCTGCGCCTGTTGTTTTTCTGCTGCTGGTAGGCATTTCTCAACTCCAGAATAGTACGCACTGCATTATCATTGGCTCGCAAACGTTCCTCTGGCGACATCTTAATGAACATTGTAACTAACCCCTTATCAACGTATAATGAGTCCTTGGTTTCCGTTTCCTTATCCATCTAATCCCCACTTGGCAGCAATCTTTAATGATGTCAGTCGAACGAGCCTGTAGAAAAAGCCCTTTGGCAGAGAATTAGTTTTCTGATCAGCTTAGACTTTTTCATGCCGTTAATTTGATTCAGGGAATACTCAAAGGTGCCTGGCAGAATCTGTTTCTCGAAAAAAATAGGGATGAACTGGAAATAGGAGTAATCTTTGTACCTGGCCACTGCAACTTCCCTGTGTAAATTAAACGGTTTGACCTCATATTATTGTAGTGATAGTACCATAAATCGGCCGTCTAATAAAGTAATTATTGAAGAAATATAGGGTTTTTCTACAGACTCAACGCACGAGCTAAGTGATAGCTGTCACTATTTTTGTCAATGGTTAGTCAATGACATTGACCCTCGGATTTAAAGAGCTCGATTACTGCTTGTTCAAGTTTTTCTTCTGCGAATTTCATTGGTTTTCCCCCTCATCAGGCTTTTGTTTCTTTAATCTAACAATATCCTCTTCCAATTCTCTAAGACTCTGTTCATGCTCCAGTTTCTTTTGTTCTTCCCTGTACTTATCATACTCTATAGCAGACTTTTCCAGTGCCGTTTCATGGCTGATTTTACCGGCATGTGTTAACAGTTCTCTGCCGTTGAGTTGAATAATGACATCCAACCGCTGAATCCAGTCTTTCATATACATGGGGGTGTGCTGGATAGCCATAGTTTCGGCAAAGGCAAGATACTGCTCCACAAGCAGTCCAAGCAGCTTAATTTCATCTTCGCCCAGATAATTCTTGGCAATAATGACATCAGTTTTACGAACAGGAATATCCGCTTTTTTATCATAAGACCACATTCCCAAAAGAGGCAAAGATGCGTCTGCCCTGCGATAAACCAGTTCGGCGGCAGTTTGCCGACTGATTGCCCAGAGCAGCTTATTCTGAACGATCTTGAAAAACTCGATGGTTTTTTCATCCTTCGGATCATAATCAATGCTGGTGGCGTAAATATCCTTGATCTTCTGATAGAAGAAACGTTCCGAAAGCCGGATTTCCCGAATGCGTTCCTGCAATTCATTGAAATAATTCATGGAATTGCCGGTTTTAAACCGTTCATCATTCAGGGTGAAGCCTTTAACAATATATTCTTTAAGCCTTTGGGTGGCCCAGATTCGGAATTGGGTTCCCTGCAATGATTTTACCCGATAACCCACTGAAATAATAACATCCAGGTTGTAGTAGTGTGTTGGTTTGGTAGAAAATTCGGAATTTCCGAATTTTCTCATAACCTGTTCTTCTATTAACTCTCCCTCGGCAAAAATATTTTTAATATGCTCGTTAATCGTTGATTTAGCCTTGCCAAAAAGCTGAGCCATATGATCTTGAGTCAGCCAGACTGTTTCATTTTCAAGACGGACATCGATTTTGATATTGCCGTCAGGGGTTTGGTAGATGAGGAGTTGGGAATTTGGGTTCATAACCATGATTTCTTTCTTTTCCATCTACCTTTCTCCTTCCCGCCCCCCTCAAGAGGGAGGGAATTTTAGGCATTTATGGATGGACACTAGTCTATAAGTCTATTTGATAATACCCCCTATGAAACCTTTCTCTTCACCCCGTCAAGGGACTCCTTTTCCCATATCAGCCTGATTTTCTTAAGTTCCTCAGAGGACAGGTGTTCTGTCTCGTACTGTTTCCCTATGGACATATATGCAGGTATATTCTTTTCCAGTGGACGAACCCCAAATTCGTGATAAGAGTTGAATACATCCGTACCAAAATACACTTGCATCTGCTGGGAATTAGAATTTCCCCTGATCTTTACATCGTTCTCCTTAAGAAATTGCAATGTCTTCATAGCATCATCAAAGGTCTCATTGGGAAGGCCGTACTGAGTGAATAATTCCACGTCTATCCCGTGTTTTTGGGTCAATTTTATCGCTCTTCGCATATCATTCAGTGAAATGTTCTTTTTTAGACCTTCAAGTACTTTCTTAGATGCCGATTCCAGCCCGTAGGCAACAAGATAAACCCCGGCGGCCTTCATCTTTTTCACAAGCTCGTTATTGACAAGATCCGCTCTGGTTTCCAGCCAGATCTGTATCTTTAAATTTCTTCGGAGAATCTCTCCCATTAATTGATCTATCCTGTCAATATTGATAGAAAAACTCGGATCTGCAAACCAGAACTTTTTAATGCCTTTCCGATAAATCCATTCAATCTCTTCTATTGCCCTCTCAACAGAATGAAATCTAACCTTTCGTTTAAAGGCATTAGGTGTATAACAGAATACACATCCATAGGGACACCCCCTTGAAGTAAACAGGATTGCCTCTTCAAGATTAGAGAAATCAATAAGGTCGTTATGAAGATACGGAGAGGGGTATCTGTCCAGATCGCTGTAGCCTTCTACACTGGGACCATCATAAAACAAACCATCTTCACATTTGCAGGAACTCCCTGAGATTACAGTGTTGTCTATTCCATCTCTAATGGCCAAAGCTATGTTCAGAAGGGCGATTTCGCCTTCTTCTCTACATATATAATCGATAGACCCCATGGGTTGAAGGGCAGAAGATGGCATAAAAGTGGCCTGCGGTCCACCTATCGCAATCCTGATCTTCGGATCAAAGGACTTTATATAATTTGCCAGCCCGATAACAGAGAGGATGTTCCTCTGATAGGTGGAGAACCCTACCAGCCCTGGTTTGAAATCACGGATACAGGAACTGAGGAGATGAAGAGAAAAAGGGGTGTTCTCTCCAATATTCATAATGTTCACACGAAACCCATGCCCCCTCAAAAAGGCTGCAATATAGGCGATGGAAATAGGGGTGGATGGGGGGATGAACGGATTTATTTCGATTAATAGTATGTTCATAACAAAAACCATTTAATCAACTCTATGGGGGTAAGTCAATGAAAAAAGGAATTGGTTTGACTTTTCACTTGACATGGGTTTTTTTTATGCTAGTATTATATACAATATGGGTGGGAGATGAATCCCCCTCAGAAAATAAAGTATAAAAATATATTAAAGAAGATTTATTAAAGACAATTCAGGAAGGAGGCAAATCTGAATGGCGGAAGGAAAAGTTTGTGGAAAATGCAATGAAAACGAGGCAAAAGAGAAATGCACTGAATGTGGAATTGACATTTGTGAAATGTGCTCTGTGGAAATCGCGCTAGATGCAACTCATCCGGCAGCTAGGATAAAGGGTTATTCCAAACCTGGCGCCCTTACAGCTGGCACGGTAAAGAAGACTGTTTGTAAAGACTGCGTTTCCGAAGTTGATGTATTTGAGTAGGAGTTCGATGCGCAGCCCCTTTCTCTATAGGTAAGCTTAATAGTGTAGAATAGAGAATGCTGAGGATGTAGATAATGAACACCCTTAAAGTAGCTAAATGATTTTATAGCTTCAAGAGTTAAACACATCCCCTTTAGCTTCAGAACTAATTTTTTGAC
>PFIF01000028.1 GCA_002782605.1 Deltaproteobacteria bacterium CG_4_8_14_3_um_filter_43_13
TGGCTAACCTTTGCCCAGACCAGACTTGCACTGGTAAGAACTAATAAGCTTGCTCGGCGCACTCATATATTTCCTCGAATTCTTGGTTGTAAAAATAAAAGGTATTTTTTGTAATAATGGTATCAAATTTTTCTTGAGTATTTCTCATTTATCTACCTCTTTTGAAAAAATAATATATACTCATCTTTCATTGTATTTCGCATCCCCTTTATAGGCTTTAAAATGCTTTTAACCAATCTCAAATCATGCCTTTTGCAGGATTCTATTATCTTACTTTCCAACCTGATACCCCCGGTTTGATTCGTATTAGACCCTATAATCATCACAAAATATTTATCTTTTTTCAGCACCCTTGACACTTCCGAACAAACAGATTCCATATCCTTAAAATAATTTTCTAACCGATCATTTTTATTTTTACCAACTAACCCGATCATTTTATTTCTCAACTCATTAACATCATAACCTAAAAAGCTTAATTGAGCTTCATCATTTTTCACATAATCAATGGCAAACGAATAAGGTGGTGATGTGATTACTCCATCAATTGAACTATCTTCCAATGGCATTTTCGTTGCGGTGGCATTTTCTAAAATGTTGACACATCCCAAGTTGTTTATGTATTTAGAATTGTTTGAGATAAAATCAATAATCGTATCTTCGTATCTCTTTAGAACCTTTGCAAAAAGCTGACTATGGCTAGCTTTAACTACTCTTTTAGAATATCCAAGAGAATCTAAAAAGGCCAATAAAGCCAATTCATAAACCTTCAATTTTTCGATGTCTTCAATTTTTTGCAATTGTCTTTGGAGTTCGCCAACGCTAAAGAAATTAAATAACTGCTCCGATTTACTAGAAATCCCCCTTAATAATTCAATATTTATAGATAAACTATCATACTTTACCTTTGTCATAAGTAGACAAAATGGGCTTAAATCGATTACATGAGAATTTATCCCCATCAATGCGGATTCAATATTCATAGTTCCACTACCACACATAGGATCTAAAATAGTTTCCCCTCTTTTTATTCCAATAATATTAATCAACGCCTTAATCAACTGAGGATGGAATTTCCCACGATAAGGAAACAGTCCATGTGTTGCATACCCTGTTGAAAATAATCCATTTTCAAAATAAGCCTTTGTGTTTGCTGATCGATTATCTGTAAGCGATCTGGCAGGATGGTTATACATCAAAAAATGCTTCGCGAATTTACCATCAACAGATTTAAAATAGGCTAACCTATTCAACAAATCGCTTTTTGGTAAACAATTATACTCCAAATAGGCTAATTCTAATTCAAATAATTCATTAACTGATGGCAATAATTCTACTTTATCATCAAATAGACTTTGTAAAAACGGAGACGATTTGTAAAACTCTTCATTTTCAGCCACTTTTATCACCAATTCATTCTAATAATTTCTACCAATAAAAACCATCACCTTCTCTTGATTTCTTATGTTGGAAAGTAGGAATATGCCACCCTTAATGATTTACATCTCGACAGGTTTAGTATATGAAGGCTATATCAATTCTGAGGCATCTGAGGAGGCTCTATAACATCAACACCTTTAGGGATGGTGAAGACGAATATTGAATCTGACAATCCTCGGTTTATAACAGGATTTTTGAATCTAATTCGAATAATGTTTCCATAAAAATCGTAAAAATAGGTCTCCGCTACCTGAAAGGTAACTCTATCTACCAAAAGAAACAGCTCATTAAGATTCGACTGGGGTTCTTTAGGGACGAGTTTCAACAGGTAGCCCTTCTCTTCGTTGTTGAGAGTCGGCTGAACCAATTGGATATCAAAATCTCTCTTGAGATTTCCCATCCCAGACAGGAAAAAAGTAGAAGTATTCGAGCGATATACCTTTGACAGTTCACTTATCATAACCTGTTTATCCTGAGATATATGCATCCAAAGGGTCTTCCCATCTGTAACAATCTCCTGTTTAGTAGGGTGATAATAATCCCAACGCAGCTTACCTGGATTCTTAAAGTATATTTTCCCTCTTGCCACTTGAGTCTTATTAAGGGATTTCAGGGTAGACTCCTGAATGAACTCTGCTTTAAAGTCCTTTGTTCTTTGATAAACCCCTTGAACCTTAGCAACTATTTCTTCCAGAGGGATACCGAACGTCGGGTTGGGGAAAGAAAGCAAAAGTGTTAATACCACTCCAAAAAGGAGAGTAAACCGATAGATTCCCATAGGTCTCCAATTATCAATTAAAAGTTTTTTCATCTTATGTCTTTGTCAAAAGATTAAACGGTTTGACCTCATATTATTGCAGTGATAGTATCATAAATCTGCCATATATAAAAGTGTTTATTGGAGATATCTAGGGGTTTCCCTACAGGCTCCACGATGGGCATCAGCCGCGGCCTTTAGGACGTCGGCTGGATGCCTTGGTTCGACGTATTATCTTCTCCATCTCTTTTGCACCGCACGCTTCGCACCAGTACTCATCTCCGCTTTGCGTGAAGCCTTCTGTACCTAGTCTGATCACAACCCCACACTTGGAACATTTAGTTGGTTCATAGTCTGGTGGATTTTCCAGCTTTTCAAAATTGTATTCATTTGTCCCATAATAAACATACATTTCCGTTTCAATATCTTCTCTGCATTGAGGACAGTCCTTCCAGTCTCCAGCGTGTCCTTCAACATGGTGGTATCCGCAAAGGGTGTATCGACGGTGATTCCGAGAGCAACTGTTTCGCGCGTATGAGAACATGACATACTGATCCTCATCGTCGCAAATCCAATTACCACAGCATTCTGTCTTTGTCAGATTTGTGGTTTTACCACACAAACCGCAACGTGACTGGTTTTTCGACTTAGCCTGCCTATCAGCAGCGGTGATATTTCTTTTCTTCTTTTTACTGGTCATATCTGTTTCCTCCCGTCGAACAATAATTAAACTGCTGTTTATATTTTGTAAAAATTCTAAACCTGTAAATATTTTTTTGTCAATCGGAATTTGGCGGAATCTTGTAATTTTACCAAGTTATATTTACTTGTGTTTTCGATTACTTACAATCTTAATAGTGTCATAAACATTCATTGAACCTCGAATAATTTATTGCAAAATTAATGCTATATTGCATATATATATTGCATTCTGGTAGCCCAGAATGCGGGCAGATTTTAAAAAACTTCTCCCTGATATAGCAATCTCAAGAAATCTTGCACCGGCAGAACATCAATGCTGCCAAAGTTATATGCCCTTTTACCCCTGTAAATACCAAACATCCTATCCACCCGAATACGATCAGAATCGCTCAACGAACGCATGGGTCGTTCCCATCTTCTGTCCCATTTCTCCGCCATTTTTACTTCCAATATCTTGTAAAATTGCAATGCAATTTTACAATAGTATTATAAAAACGTAGGGTTTATGGGTCAGAAGACAGAGCTTAGTTCTTTATCTTCCAGATCGTGCCTTCAGGTTTGTCTTCCAGGATAATACCCTTTTCAGAGAGATGATTTCTAATATCATCTGCCAGAGTCCAGTTTTTCTCGGATCTTGCCTTCACCCTCTCTTCTATCAAACTAAGGATTTCCTTCTCATCTATCTCTATCTCAGATATCCCTTTTAGCCTCTGTTTCTCAAAATAATTCTCCGGGTCTGTGTTGAATAAACCAAGAACAGAGCCAATCTCTTTTAATGTCTCTCTTCCGTATTTCAATATGCTAATGGAGCTTGGTGACCTGTCGAATCCTCTCTTATCGCTTATATATCTGTTTAGGACCCTTACCCCTTCATAGATGTGACCGATGGCAAGGGCGGTATTGAAATCATCGTCCATTGCCTCTTCAAATTTTACAGAGAGACCGGATAACGTTTCGTATAAATCCTTCTCTCTTTTAGTCAGATTCTCCAATGGGAGACTCTTATCCTCGTTTTGGCTCCCCGTAAGGGCATCTATATTTTTTAAGGTAGTGTATATTCTATCCAGCCCTTTTTTGGTCTCTTCTATGTTTTTGTCAGAGAAATCTACAGGGCTTCTATAATGATTGGAGAGCAGGAAAAGGCGAATCACCTCCGGATGGTATCGCTCAAGTATCTCCTTTATGGTGAAGAAATTTCCAAGGGATTTGGACATCTTTTCTTTGTCAATATTGACGAAGCCATTATGCACCCAGTATTTGACAAAAGGTCTACCAGTAGCCCCCTCCGATTGAGCTATCTCATTTTCATGGTGAGGAAAGATGAGGTCCTTTCCACCACCATGTATGTCAAATGTCTCTCCAAGATACTTCTGGCTCATTGAAGAACATTCTATATGCCAGCCAGGTCTCCCCTTTCCCCAGGGGCTGTCCCAGGAAGGCTCCCCTGGTTTGCTTGCCTTCCAGAGGGCAAAATCCATGGGGTTTTCCTTCCTCTCATCTATTCCCACCCTGGCACCTGCATACATTTCCTCGATGGTTCTTCCTGAAAGCCTTCCATACCCCTGGAATTTGCTTACTGAGAAGAAGACGTCATCTTCTATCCTGTACGCATATCCGTTTTCAATAAGCTTCTCTATGGTCTTTATCATATCCGGGATATGGTCTGTTGCCTTTGGCTCTACGGTTGGGGGGGCAATCCCCAGTAGTTGCATATCCTTGTTAAATTCTTCTATGTACCTTTCGGAGATCTCCTGATAACTGACCTTTTCGCTTCCTGCCCTGTTGATTATTTTGTCATCCACGTCTGTGAAGTTTCTCACATAGGTCACATCATAGCCCTTGTGCCTGAGATACTTGAAGATGACATCAAAGACAATTGTTGAACGGGCATGACCGATATGGCATAGGTCATATACCGTAATTCCACAGGCATACATCCCCACTTTGCCTTTCTGTAAAGGTTCGAATTCCTCTTTGGTTTTTGTCAGCGTGTTATATACCCTCAATGTCATTCTGTTTTTCTCCTGTCGAAATAGAATTCTCCTGGATCTTCCCGAAGCTTTCTCAACTCATCCTTTTTTACACGGTGGGTCAATGTTCTTGGAAAATCTGTTCTGTATACAATATATCGGGGAACCTTAAAATATGCCAGCCTTTCTTCACAGAACTGAATCAGCCCCATAGGAGGTACGGTTTTATGGGTCTCTCCCTCTTTAAGGATAACATATGCCTTTACCTCCTCGCCCCGAAGCTCATCAGGAAATGCAACGACAGCCGCTTCCTCTACCTTTGGATGAGATCGGATCACCTCTTCTACCTCTAGAGAGGGGATATTTTCGCCGCTCCTTCTTATAATATCCTTTTTCCTGTCAACAAAATAGAAGAAGTTGTCCTTGTCTCTATAGGCATTGTCCCCTGTGTGGAACCATCCCCCTCTCATTGAGGTTGAGGTAGTCTCTGGGTCTTTATAATAACCTTTAAAGACCATAGGTCCTCTCATAACAATCTCACCTACTGTGCCTGTGGGGACTTCTCTGTCATCTTTGTCGAATATCTTGATCTCATTGGGACCCTGGGGTTTCCCGCATGAGCCCTTTTTATGGGGACTATTGATGTGCTCGATGGTTATCCCCCCTTCACTCATTCCCCAGTCTTGAAGCATCTTACATCCCCATCTCTTGCCCAGACGTTCTGCAAGTTCAGGATGCCCAGCGCTTAACGCAACTCTAAGGGTATTGTTCTTTTCATCCTCTGTGACCGGCAATTTGTCCAAAAAGGCAAGGATTGCCCCTATACAGTGAAATACCGTAACCTTGTGTTGATATACCTGCTCCCAGAATTGCCGTGGGTGAAAACGGTCTATGAGGACAAGACTTGCACCACTGATTAAAGATGTCATAGTGATAACCACTTGGGCACCGATATGGAAGAGTGGAAGAACACAGATAAAACGGTCTTCAGGTGTTACAAGAAGGTTGTTTTTTATTACCTCTGAAAAGGATATATAATGGAAATGGCTTAATACACACCCTTTTGGTTCACCTGTTGTCCCTGAGGTATACATGATGGAGAGAACATTTTCTCCTGTAAGTTTTTCTTCCGGTACTCGGATGCTTTCCTCGTTTATAATCAGGGAGAAATTGATTATCTCCGGATACTCCTTATTTCCTACACAGAAAACAGCCTTTAAATGGGGAAAATGCCTTCGTTTTTTCTGAATGATGTCTTGATAGAGGCCAGGCTCCGTAATCAATGTGTTTGCCTCGGAGTGGTCCAATATATAAGAAGCCTCTCTTTCTTTAAAAGCCACGTTTATGGGGACCATAATTGCACCCAGCTTGGCTATCCCAAACCAACTATAGAGAAATTCAGGGCAGTTGTTGAGGAATAAAGCCACCCGGTCTCCCTTTTTTACGCCTTCTTTTTTTAATGCAGATGCCACACTATTGACCCTTTTACCAAAAGTGCTATAAGAAATTTCATCATCCTTGAAGAAGAGAAAGTTCTTATTGGGTTGAATTTCTATCTGGCGGTTCAATACGTCATTCAGATTCATGGTTCCCCCTGGAGAACCTGCTGAGCACTAAAAATATCTTTGTTTTCATTAAGGGATCATTATATAATAAGATTAATTGCTGTCAAATTAAATCCAGACCATTTATGTTTTATGGGGGTTGTCAGGTTTCCATATGTTTGAATCTATAGTTGATGCCCTTTATAGGATATTGGAAGATTGTGCTTTATGTCCAAGGCAATGCCACGTCAACAGGAGAGTCGGCCAGTTGGGTTATTGTAATGCCGGATTTAATTTGAAGGTGGCGAAGGTGATTTCCCACTTCGGTGAAGAGCCGGCAATTTCAGGAAACAAAGGTTCCGGTGCAATATTCTTCAGTCACTGCAACCTGAGATGTAGCTTCTGCCAAAACTATCAGATAAGCCAACTGGGGATGGGGGAAGAAATGACTCCTGAATATCTTTCAAAAAGGATGCTTTCACTCCAGGATTCTGGTTGCCATAACATAAACCTGGTGACACCAACACCGTACTTACCCCAGATAGTAAGAGCTATTTCAACGGCAAAAGCCGGTGGCTTAAGGATACCGATTGTATATAATACAAACGGTTATGAAAGAGTAGAGACCTTGAAATTACTAGAGGGAATAATAGATATATACCTTCCTGATGCCAAATACGGAAGTAATAAAGCTGCCTCTTCTTATTCTGGGGTAGAGGACTATCTGGAGTATAACATCCCGGCTTTGAAAGAGATGAAGAGGCAGGTTGGTAATCTTAAAGTTAACAATATGGATATTGGAGAAAAAGGTATTATTGTAAGACACTTGGTACTTCCAGGAAATGGCGCAGAATCCTTTTCCCTTTTAGATATGGTTGCTGGAGAACTGGGGATAGACATCTCTATAAGTCTTATGGGACAGTACTTTCCCAGGCATAAGGCATTGGATAGTGATGACCTGGGAAGAAGACTAACCAATGAAGAATTTGAGGAATACCACTTCGCCCTGGAATCAAGGGGCTTTGAAAATGGATGGGTCCAGTACCCCGACGAGGTTGATGGCGGTTTTCTGCCTGATTTTCAAGTGAAGGATAGGTGGAATTAGAACGCAAAAATGAATGAATGTTCATTTTTTACTTGACGACACATAACTTGCGTGTTACTAATTTAGTTCACACTGAAAAATTCCCTTTTCTGCTCTCTAGTGCAGGTTTTTTGACCCATCTATGACTCGCTTCAGGCATTTTCAGAAACTCGCCCTTAAGGCTCAAACACCTGAAAATGCTTATCTTTCGCTTCGTCAAGATGGGTGCCCCAAAAATCCTGCTCATGTTCGCTCCAAAGGAAATTTTTCCTGTCTGCCTACAGGCAGGCATTTTTCAGGGCGAACTAATTAAAGTCTACTAGGGGTTTTTTTAAGTATCCCTTTTTGCTTCAGATGAAAAAAGCGTGAACTGTGAACCGACAACCGTGAACGGTTACTTTTAGTTTAACAGAAGAGAGTTGGAAAATGATATACCAATTAAATGCCGATGTAAGAAATTTTGGGGAAGCCATATCTCAACTCAGTGATGTGGATATATATGCCTGTTATCAGTGCGGGAAGTGTACTGCTGGTTGTCCCATTGTGATGGAGATGAGCCATACCCCAAATCAGATAATGAGATTGATTCAACTGGGACTGAAAGAAGAGGTTTTGAATTCTCTGACACCCTGGTTGTGTGCCGCTTGCGAAACCTGCACAACCCGTTGCCCGAAAGGGGTGGACATCGCCAAGATTATGGATACCCTGAGGATACTTGCTCGCAAAGAGGGTTATCAATCTAAGGAACCAAGTGTAGTGAACTTCAATGATATTTTCTTGAACTGTATAAAGGATAAGGGAAGATTGCAGGAGACGCATTTGGCCATGGTGTATAACTTAAAAACCAAGCAGTTTTTTAAGGATGCTGATATAGGCCGGAAGTTATTTATGAAGGGAAAGATCTCCCTTTCCAGTGATAAAATAAAAGGTACGGATGCTATGAAGAGTATCTTTGAGAGATCAAGGGCGTTTTTGGGCAAAGGGGAATAGATTATGGCATATGGATATTATCCAGGCTGCTCCTCTCATGGTACGGCCAAGGAATATGATATTTCTACAAAGAAGGTTTGTGAGAGATTAGGATTGAAACTGGAAGAAGTGAGAGATTGGAACTGTTGTGGTGCCTCGCCAGCCCACGCTACCAGTGAAGAACTCGCCCTGGCATTACCCTTCAGAAATCTGGTACTGGCCGAGAAACAAGGTCTGGATAGCATAATGTCCACTTGTTCCGCCTGTTACAATCGCCTTAAAGTTGCCCATGAGACACTGAAAAAAGCTCCTGAGATATTGAATAGAATAAGCGAAATAGTTGGAGAGCCTTATAATAAGACTCTTAAGGTTATCCACTTCCTCGATCTTATCTCGAAGGAGTTTGGTGTAGAGAAGATGAAGGAAAGTGTGATAAAGCCTTTAACGGGTTTAAAGGCTTTATCATATTATGGTTGCCTTTTGACAAGACCCCCAAAGCTGGTGTCTATTGACCCGGACGCAGAAAATCCTACTATAATGGAGGAGATTATAGAGGCACTGGGGGCAGAAACAGGGTATTGGTCTCACAAAACGGAGTGCTGTGGCGCCAGCTTTGCCCTGGATAGAACGGATATTGTCTTGAGGTTGAGCAACGAAATTCTAAAAGCTGCCAGGTTTGCTGACGCGGATTGCATTATTGTTGCCTGTCCTTTGTGTTTTGCCAACCTGGATATGAGACAGTCACAGATAGCCTCAAAGTATGGTGTTAATTATTCCTTACCTGTCTTATTTATCTCCGAGTTGATGGGTATAGCTATGGGAATGGGCTATAAGGAACTTGGGATTGATAAGCATATTGTTAGCGCAAAGAATCTATTAAAACAAAAGGATTTGATCTGAAAAAAGGACTTTGGAAAAGTATCCCTTCAAAGTCCTCAATCTAAAGAAGATGAAGTCGTAAAAAGTCAAAAATCAGACGGCACAGTAAAAAGCTCCAGATGCAAGGCGCGCAAATCCGAAGGAATGAGGCGTACTTACCTGTGCGCTGCAATGACTGAGGATGCAGCGCCTGTCTGCGTGCAGGGCACAGGCAGGGAACCCCGCAGATGGATTTTTTACGAAGCCGTCAAAGAAGGGGTGTCACTGTGTCAAGAATTGGAGTATTTATCTGTCACTGCGGTGTCAATATCTCAAGCACGGTAGATGTAGAAAAGATAGCTTCCGAGTTGGCCAAAGAAGATGGGGTGGCCTTCGCAACAGAATACAAGTACATGTGTTCTGATCCAGGGCAGAAGATCATCAAGGATGCCATTAAAGAGCACAACCTGGACGGAATAGTGGTAGCTTCCTGCTCTCCCAGATTACATGAGAGAACATTCCAGTTGTGTATAGAGGCAGGCGGCCTGAACAGATACAAACTCGAGATGGCCAATATTCGAGAGCAGTGTTCCTGGGTACATAAAGACAAAGAATTCGCAACAGAAAAGGCTAAAGACCTGATCAAGATGGCTGTAGCCAAGGTTCGAAAGAACCAGCCTCTTACCCGGTTTTCCATCCCGGTTTTTAAAAAGGCACTGGTAATCGGTGGAGGTATTGCCGGGATGCAGGCATCCATAGACATCGCCAAGGCTGGATACAAAGTCACCTTAGTGGAAAGGACTCCGACTATTGGCGGGAGAATGGCGCAACTGGACAAGACATTTCCTACCTTAGACTGCTCTGCCTGAATACTTACACCCAGGATGGTGGAGTCATCCCAAAACGAAAATATAGAGATACTTACTTATTCAGAGGTTGAAGAAGTCAGTGGATATATAGGCAACTTTGATGTAAGGATTCGCAAAAAGGCCCGTCTCGTTGATATGAAGAAGTGCACAGGATGTGGAACCTGTTATCAGAAATGCCCTGTAAAGGTTCCCAGTGAATTCGATATGGAGACAGGCATGAGAAAGGCCATATACATCCCCTTTCCTCAGGCTGTTCCGAATGTACCTGTGATCGATAAGGTAAACTGCAGGATGTTTACCAAGGGTAAATGCCAGATTTGTCAGAAGCTCTGTCAGGCAGGGGCAGTAGATTACGAACAGGAAGACGAGGTCATTGAAGATAAATTTGGTGCCATTGTGGTGGCAACGGGGTACGACCTTTTCGATGCCAGTGTCTACGGTGAGTATGGTGGTGGAAGGTTTAAGGATGTTATTAGCGGACTCCAACTGGAGAGGCTGATAAGCCCGGCCGGCCCCACAGGGGGACATATACTCAGGCCGTCAGATGGCAAGGAACCGAAGAATGTTGTCTTCATCCAGTGTGTTGGGTCTCGGGATCCTGAAAAGGGATTTCCTTATTGTTCCAGCGTGTGTTGCATGTACACAGCGAAACATGCGGTATTGCTTAAGGAACATATCCCCGATGTTCAGACGAATATCTTCTATATGGATATCAGATCAGCGGGGAAGAACTATGAGCAGTTTGTGCAGCGGACAATGGAACAATACGGTGCGTTGTATATCAGAGGAAGGGTCTCAAAGATTTACCAGCGAGGGGATAAATTAATAGTTAAAGGGGCAGATACCCTGGCAGGCAGCCAGGTAGAGGTAGAGGCGGATTTAGTTGTGCTGGCTACGGCGATAACTGCGCGCCACGATTCGAAGGAATTGGCCAAAATCCTGGGTATCCCTTATGATCAGTTTGGATTCTTCACGGAGTTGCACCCAAAACTGGCTCCGGTTGAAACGGTCACATCCGGCGTCTTTCTGGCAGGCGCCTGTCAGTCTCCGAAGGATATTCCAGATACTGTTGCTGCTGCCAGCGGCGCTGCAGTGAAGGTTGCGGCCCTTTTCAGCGGTGACTTTCTGTCGATGGAGCCGCTCGTCTCAACTATAGATACCTCTGTCTGTTCTATGTGCAAGGCATGTATGGAGGTCTGTCCTTACAAAGCTATCCAGGAAGAAGAGATTACCCTGCGGGATGGAACCAGGAAAAAGCAGCTCAAGGTACTGGAAAGCGTGTGTCATGGGTGTGGGGCATGTGTTTCTACCTGCAGGTCTTCCTGTATTATGCTGAAAGGGATGACCGACGAACAGATTTTTGAGGAGTTGATGGCAGTAGCTCTGTGATTCAGACATCAGACTATAGACAACAGACATTAGACAACAGACTGAAGGGGAGAAAGTGGCCAGAGATTACACAAAGACAAAGGCATGGCAGATAGCAGATATACAAAAGTCTGGTGTCTGAAGTCCAGTGTCTGAATTGCAGATAAAGAGGTTGTGCTATGGAAGAGACAAAATGGGAACCAAAGGTAGTGGGGTTTTTGTGTCACTGGTGTAGTTATGCTGGCGCAGACCTGACCGGTTCAGCTCGTATGGAATATCCCCATAACATAAGGATCATAAGAGTTCCCTGTTCTGGAAGGATAGACCCTATGTTTATTCTAAGGGCACTGCAAAACGGACTTGATGGCGTTTTGGTTTCTGGTTGTCACCCGGGAGATTGCCATTATCAGTCTGGGAATTTTCATGCAAGAAGAAAATTTGCAGTGACCAGGAAGCTCCTTGAATACGTGGGGATTGAACCGGAGAGGGTTCAGTTTAGCTGGGTTGCTGCATCTGAAGGACCTAAAATGGCTCAGGTAGTGAAGGAATTTGTGGAGGGAGTGAGGAAGGTAGGTCCCAACAGACTTTTTAAGGATGAGATAAGAGATGGAGAATAGATTAAAGGAAGAGGCCAGGAAGCTCTTAAAGGAAGGTAAAGTTGACTACATAGTGGGGTACGGAAATGGAACCGTTAAGTTTAGAACTTCCCCATTGATAACGAATAAAGAAGAGGATATTGAAAGTCTGGTTATTAATCCTTTTATAGCAAACAATCTGAGCAGATACCCTACTGAGATAAAAGGGAAGTTGGGAATAGTGGTAAAGGGTTGTGACTCCCGGTCTCTTGTTAGTCTGATGCAGGATAACAAAGTAAACAGGGATGACATGGTAATATTGGGAGTCCCCTGCGAGGGAGTGGTTGATATAAAGAAATTAGGGGAACAAATCGGTGCAGACATTGATCAGGCAAAGGAGATAGATAAGGAAGGCGATAACCTTATTGTACAAATGGATGGTTCAAAAAAAACAGTTCCCTTTAGAGATGTGATATTTGACAAGTGTTTTGGGTGTGAGTATCCAACCCCTCTCGAATACGACATACTCTTAGGCAGTGAAGTATCTCCAAGGATTGAGATAGAAAAGAGCCTGAAGAAGATAAAAGAATTTGAAGATACAGATGCTCCGGAGAGATGGAGGTATTGGAAAGAACAGTTCAGTAAATGTATTCGCTGCTATGCCTGCAGAAATGTCTGCCCTGCATGCTTCTGCGAAAGATGTTTTGTCGATGTAAACATACCGCAATGGATTACTACGTATGGAAGTTGGCAGGACAATCTCGTATTCCAATTGATAAGAACCCTCCATGTTGCAGGGAGGTGTTCAGACTGTGGAGAATGTGAACGGTCGTGCCCTGTGGGCATCCCTTTGAGAAGTTTGCAGAGGAAGATGGTGGAAGAGGTCAAAGGCCTTTTCAATCATGAGACAGGTGTGGACAAGGATGCTTTCCCGGTCTTTACCCATTATGAGGCTACAGATCCAGAGGAATTTATTAAATAAGAGAGATAACTATGGGTTATAAGAGGATCAAAAAAGACCAACTGAATGCGTTTCTCAGGGAACTGAGTAAGGACTATGCAGTAGTTTTGCCTTCCCGATCAGGAGGACAGGTAGTTTTCGGCCCCTGGGATGGTGAAAATACGGATTTTCTTGACTGGTATAAGAATACGGTTATACCCCCCAAAGCCCTTTTTTTCCCTCCTGTAGAGGAGATGTTTCGTTTTCGTAAGGGGGAAGAGGGATACGAGATAGAGGAGTTAATGCCTGATAAGGGGCAGCAGATTATATTTGGCATAAGGCCATGTGATGCCAGGGCTTTAAAGATCATAGATATGTTATTTGCCGATACCTATAGGGATCCTTATTACCTCAGAAGAAGGGAAAATAGTCTTCTTATTGGTTTGGGCTGTAACGAGCCTTGCGATACATGTTTTTGCGCCTCCCTGGATATCTCTCCAGGGCAGTCTGAAGATGTAGATATATTGTGTACGGATACAGGAGAGGATCTTTTAATTGAAGCTATATCCGATAAAGGGGGCAATCTCCTGTCCAGGATGAGTGGGCTTTCTGATGCCGGCAGTGAGGAAGAGTCGAAGGCAAGAGAGCTGAGGAAATCGGCAAAAGAGAGAATAACCAGAGAGATAAACTTATCCGGGCTACAGGAGAGGATGAGGTCAAATTTTGAAAACAGGGCGTATTGGGAGAAGGTATCAAAGAAATGCATGGCATGCGGCATATGCACCTATGTATGCCCAACCTGTCATTGCTTTGATATAAATGATGAAAATAGGAAGAAGGAGGGCAAAAGGGTAAGGAACTGGGATAGCTGTAAGTTCCCATTGTTTACCAGAATGCCTATGGAGAACCCCCGTCATGAAAAATGGAGGCGGATGAGACAGAGGTATCACCATAAGTTTGAATACTACCCGATGAATTTCGGTGCCATAGCCTGTACCGGATGCGGAAGGTGCATAAGAGAATGTCCTGTGAATGTGGATGTTACAGAGATAATAGGTGGGATATAGGAGCTTTAGTTTAACGTCTCGGAATTTCTATCACGATAAAATTGGGACTTGAAATTCCGAGAGAATTCAGGAGTCAGAATCCAGAAGAAAAGCGTATTCTTCGATGGGAACTATAGTCCATGATGGTTGCGGTTGAAAAGGATAAAGGAGATTCGTTGATGGAAGGTGACAATGTTTATATACCTCATGTAATGAAAATTGAAAAGGTAATCGAGGAGACCCAGAATATTAAGACCTTTCATTTTAATTTCAAGGACGAAACCCAGAAGGCTCAATTTGGATTTAAGTCCGGACAGTTCGCTGAATACTCTGTATTTGGGGTAGGAGAAGCCACCTTCTGTATATCTTCAAGTCCCACAAGGATGGACCACTTAGAATTTAGTGTAATGAGGGTAGGAAAGGTAACCCAGGCTATCCATGAACTCCAGGAAGGAGACGAGATAGGTTTTAGGGGACCATACGGGAACTGGTTTCCTTTAGATTCGATTCAGGGGAAGAACCTTGTCTTTGTTGGTGGAGGCATTGGTTTGGCGCCTCTGAGGTCTTTGATCTGGAATGTCCTTGATAACCGTGATATTTACAAGGACATAGTTATCCTGTACGGGGCAAGAAGCCCAGCAGACCTCTCTTTCAAATATGATTTAGAGGCATGGGACAAAGATGATAGAGTCAATATGTACACCACTGTGGATAGGGGAGATGAGAGCTGGACTGGCAGAGTGGGACTTATCCCGCCGGTTTTAGAAGAGATAGGTCCTTCTCCAGAAAATACTGTGGCAATTACCTGTGGTCCTCCCATAATGATAAAGTTTACACTACAATCGTTAGAAAAATTGGGGTTTACCCATGATCAGATAATAACCACCCTGGAGATGAGAATGAAATGCGGTATAGGTAAATGTGGAAGATGCAACATTGGAAATATATACGTATGTAAAGATGGTCCTGTTTTTACCTATGCCCAGATCCGTAGTTTCCTTTCTGCTGAGTTTTAACCTTACCCCCCTTTTATCTTCACCCGCTTGGGCCACCCACCATGGCAGAAGCCAGCGTATAACACCCATTGTGGTCACTTTCCCTTGACGAACGATTCGATCTTCTTTATACTTATCCGAACGAAAAAGTAAGTTCTTGTTAATAAATATCAGAACTTAAGAAGCGTGGGCAGTGTGACCGGCAAACTCTCATGCTCAGTTGCCATAGCAGCAAATGTGTGGGTAGGTTAGGTATTGTTGCTTACCTGACGGAATTTAGACAAGCGAAAAAATGATGCGGCAGGCAAAGGGGGATAGAAATCATGACTTGAAAGGTTGGAGGAACGGATGAAGAGCAGCAAGGCATTACATATAGAAATATTGGAACGGGACAAATTAAACATACTCTTGTCCAGGATGTTTTTTATGAGTCCGTCCCTCATGGCCGTCAACAGTTTTGATGACCATGTGTTTATTGATGTCAATCACAGGTTCATTCGGTTTACGGGTTACTCCAGAGAAGAAATAGTGGGACGCAGCATTCTGGAACTAAACATTCTGAGTCGGGAAGATTATGAAAGAATCTGTCAGTCTCTGAAAACAAAAGGCGCTATCTATAATGAGGAGGTCGAATACCGGACGAAATCCGGAAATATCCGGGTGGGCATCTATTCAGCGGAACTCATCGATGTCCGTGGCGAAAAATTGCTTCTCAGCATCCATCATGATATTACCGAACGCACACATGCCCAGAATGCCCTTAAACAAACAGAGGAAGAACTGACTAAGCGGTCGGCGGAACTTGAGAAAGCCAACTCGGCCCTCCGGGTTTTCTTGGAACATCGGAGGGAAGATCGGAAGAACCTGGAAACGAGACTGCAGCAAAATATCAATGAACTCATAATCCCCTATATCAGAGAGTTGCAAAACTACAACCTGGACGAAAGAGGTAAATGCTATTTAAACATTCTGGAATCGAATCTTAAAGACATTGTTTCCCCCTTTTTAAACAACATATCATCCTACTATAAGAATTTAACCCCTACGGAAATTCAAGTGTCCAGTATGGTCAGAGGAGGGATGACGTCAAAAAATATAGCTAAACTGCTGAACGTTGCCCCTGGAACCGTGGATACACATCGGAATAACATCAGAAAAAAGCTCGGTTTAAAAAAAGGAAAAACCAATCTTCGTTCCTATCTCCTATCCATATCATGATATAGATTTTCTCTATATAATTCATAGCATATTATTCTATATTGACTTACCTTCTTTTTGCCTCTAAGCTGAAATCGAACAATACGTGTAACCAGTTGGTTTTGTTTTAAATGAATTGCACGGGAATAGAGATGAATCAATCCGGCAAAAAAGATTCCCAGAGTACCTTTTCCAGGATTATAAAACCGGAATTTATTCCCATTTATGCGTTTGCTGCTCTCCTTTTATCCCTTTATCTAATCCGCCCGGACCTCAGTTCGAAATATGTGCTCGACCCCACCTGGCGTATTCTTGTTATCTCCACGGGGTTCCTGCTCGGCGTATCCATCCCTGTAGCTTACCTGAGCCTGAGGATTTATTTTCAACGCGGTTTCATTAATGTTTTCTTGCTTGGTTGCGGCATACAGCTCAGTGGATCGGTATATTTTGTCGCGGGATGTATGGCACGGAAAAGTTTAAATTATCCCTTGACCATGTACAATATCGGTATTCTTTGCGCAAGCTTTCTTTATTGCTTAAGCGCCCTGTCAACGACTCTGGACGCATCGAGGAAGGTTGATTTATCCCGTAAAAAATTAATCGCTGTTTCGGCATATATCGGAATTCTCATGGCAGTTGGACTTTTAACCGTAGCGGTATTCTATGATGTCATTCCGCCTTTTTTCATTCCGGGTCAGGGGCCTACTGCCCTGAGACAGGTCATTCTTGCCATTGCAGTGACACTACTGGTCCTCTCAGCGGTCATGATGATGGGTTTTAATTCCGAAAGGAAGATGGAGTTCATAAGATGGGTTATTGTCGCACTACTGCTGACCGCGATGGGCATCATCGGGATTGCCCTGGGAAGTCCCGGAAGTCTATTAAACTGGGTTGGGAGGGCTGGTCAGATGATGGGAGGTCTTTGCCTGATCTATGCACTCATGGTTTTAAGACGAGCTGCCCGGGGAAAGGGCATAGAGCTTGAACGGGCCCTGGACGATTTTTTCAGGGAATCGGAGCTTCATTATAAAACCCTTATTAATACAATTACCTACGCCATTGCGGCGATCAATCATGAGGGGGAAATCCTCCTCTGGAACCCTGCATCAGAAAAAATATTCGGTTATACCTCCTCCCAAGCAGTCGGCCGTAAGCTGGAAGATATGATCGTACCGGAGCCCTCAGATAGCCGATTCAAAGAAATGCTTTCCGGTGGTTCCCTGAAAGACGTTGAAATGGAGCTTAGAAAAGAAGACGGGACCCGATTCCCTGCTGAAATATCTTTTTCCTCCGACGAGAGAAGCAATGAAGACTCGATAAAAACAATTATCATTCAGGACGTAACCGAACGGAAGCTGGCAGAGAGCGACCTGCTAAATGCAAGAGACCAGTTGCTCCAGTCGGAAAAGCTTACTTCCATGGGTCGATTATCCGCCGGGGTTGCCCACGAAATCCTCAATCCTATAAATATTATTTCTATGGAATTGCAGATACTGCAGACGATGGAAAACCTCTCACCTGAAGTGCTGGAAGAATTAAAGGTCTGCATGGCTCAAATCAGCAGCATCGTTGCCATTGCTGAAAATCTCAAACAGTTTTCCCGCATCCCCGAAAAAAAGACGATCATGGCCGATATCAACGATGTCATCGCTCATGTTCTGACTTTATACGCAACGCAGTTGAAGATAGAGGGAATAGAAACAGAGGTGCAATACCAGCCCGATTTGCCGGTAGTCGCCGTGGACAGAGAAAAAATAGAGCAGGTTATCCTGAACCTGATTACAAATGCTGTGGCTGCCATGGAGGGGAAAGAGATAAAAGTGTTGCGCATAACAACGGAGAGAGAAACGATGTTCGAGAATAATGATCAACTGAAAACAATGATTGCCGACACCGGCATGGGTATCAAGAGTGAACATATGTCGAAAATTTTTGATCCGTTTTTTACCACCAGGGGACAGGGGAAAGGAACGGGACTGGGGCTTTCCATATCGTACGGCATCATCCATGACCACGGAGGCAGTATCTGGGCTGAGAACAATGAGTTGGGGGGCGCTTCTTTTTATGTCAGGCTCCCCATTAAAACGGATATTGAAAAAAAATCAATACTAAAATGAGAGGTTATCCTATGGAAAGAATACTCGTTGTTGATGATGAAATTCACGTCGTGAGGCTGCTGCAGAAGTACCTGGCATCGAAAGAATATGAGGTATACACTGCTACGAGCGGCCTGGATGCCATTCAAAAAGCAAAAGATATGATGCCTCACATTGTATTGCTCGACATCATCATGCCTGGCATGGGCGGCATTGACACCCTGAAGGAGATCAAAAAAATAAATCCTAAAATTGCGGTTATTATGGTCACAGCCGTCATTGACGAAGAACTGGCCAAAAGAGCCCTTCAATTAGTTCTACTCCGACAAATTATCTTGCAAAGTTGTGAAGGATATGTTATACAGCCTTCATGGAAAAAGAAACCGTATTTTTCGGGATAGACGACTACATGGCGCTGTATGCTCCGTACATTAAGAGAGCGGAAGCCAGAGATCTGGCGCAATGTTATGTTGTCGGGTTGATGATGGATGGGGACAGGAAGTCTGTCGAGCCGATGTCGGAAAAGGTCCACGCCTCGGAAAGGGGGATGCAAAGGTTGTTGACAGAGGTAAAGTGGGACCGTGACGGCGC
>PFIF01000153.1 GCA_002782605.1 Deltaproteobacteria bacterium CG_4_8_14_3_um_filter_43_13
CGGTGTGTGTTTTCTCCTTAAATTCTCCACTTGGTCCTCCTCAATTTTGCTCCCAAGTGTAACTTAACACACTGTCCAAATTTTGGGGTCCATTATAAACAATGCAAATTAAATATTCAAAGCACATTGAGGCAAGGATTGCTATGAGAAAGATTGAATACGATCTGCCAAAAAGAATTTATGAAGATGCGGAGGAAAGATTTACGGACACTGAAACTGGGCATACAATTGCAGTAAAAAAAGCAATATTATATGGTAAAGAACGGGATGTAATGGTAGCATATAGACATGAAGATATAGATGTTAAGCTATTAACCATACATCCTTTGAAGGAAGGGCAAAAAGAAAATCGCATTCAATCAGGAAGATGGAGGAAAATCTAATGGACGATTTCAAGGTTTTTTATGATGAAGAAGAGGATATCCTTTACCTTGCAAAAGAGGGAGAAGAAGCTGAAGTTGTAGAGATATCTCCTGGCGTAAATATGGAACTTGACAGCAGCGGCAATCTTATAGGCGTTGAACTGTTCAAAGCCTCTCTTATGTTTAAAAATGTTCTTAAACCAATGGAGAAGAAACTTCAGTTTGCATAACTACTCGCCCCCAAATCCTTGCCGCCAAAAAACAACCCCCTTCATCCCCCTTTTCTAAGGGGGAATTTAAAGAGGTTGACACATCTGCGATGGAAAAGAAAATTGGCCAGATGGTTTATAACCTCTATGGACTGGCAGAAGATGAAATGAGGATTCTGGAGGGGAAAGGATGAAAATTACGATAGCAATATAAATTTTTGTATGTATTTACAAAAAATGATCAAAGCCTTTTTTTCCAACTACATATCTCTTTCCACAATTATCTAAAACTGCGATCCCCTCATTCGGCTCAACAACCTCTCCAATATGGGTAACCTTAGTCTTAAATCTATTTTTCATCCTGTTAAGCAAATCCACATTACCTCTATCGACAGTGAATAGAAGCTCATAGTCCTCTCCACCACCGAGGGCTAGATCCATTGGCCTGTCGGTAAACTCATGGGAGTGCTTTTGAAAGGCTTCCGAAGTAGGGAGTTTATCTAACCAGATTTTTGCCCCAACTTTGCTCTGTTCACAGATATGCCCCAGATCAGAGATAATGCCGTCGCTAATATCAATCATGGCAGAGGCAATGCGGTTCTCTGCAATCAACCTGCCCTCGGCTACCCGTGGAGTGGGATTACAGTGCCTTTCTACTAAATCCTTAAATCTTTCTTCAACCCTGGACAGTCCTTTTCTGTTCATAAGAATTTCAAGCCCCAGAGCAGAATCTCCCAGCGTTCCCGTTACAAATACTTGATCCCCAACATGGGCATTATCACGATAGATTACATCACTAGGGAAGGCTTCTCCCAATAGAGTAATGTTAATATTGAGCTTTTCAGGAGAAAAAGAGGTGTCGCCGCCGACGACATAGGTTTGGAAGGAATTAGCGGTCTCATGGAGGCCAGTTACAAATTCATCGATAAATTCTACCGATATCTTTGATGGGATGCCCAGGGAGACCAGGAAGAACCTTGGGGTTCCTCCCATAGCAGCGATATCGCTGATATTCACTGCTAGGGACTTCTTCCCCAAATTATAGGCAGAGGTAAACCTGAGGTCAAAATGAACATCTTCAATAAGGGCATCAATGGTGGAGAGCAGTAATCTTCCTTTTTGGGTCTCAATAGCACAGGCATCATCGCCTATACCTTTAATGATATCTTGATGGGGAAAAGCGAGCTTAGTTTTTATTCTCTCTATCAGCCCGAATTCTCCCACCTCTTTTATTTTCAACTCTACTTCCCTTTAGAAGTGCTGCCTTTAATACCTCATCCATCTTTTTAGCGAATACAAAATTGATCTTCTTTTTAATGTAGTTAGGGATATCATCCAGGTCTTTCTTGTTTCTCTCTGGGATAATTACAGTTCCAATCTTTGCCCGCAACGCAGCTAAAGCCTTCTCTTTCAGCCCTCCAATTGGAAGCACCCTTCCTCTCAGGGTTATCTCACCAGTCATAGCTATATCCTTGTCGACAGGGGTTTTTGAAAGGGCAGAGATTAAGGCGGTAGCCATGGTTATCCCTGCTGATGGGCCGTCTTTGGGGATAGCCCCTGCTGGAATATGGATATGGGCGTCCTGGTTCTTATAAAAATCTTCATCTAAATTCAGCTCTTTTGCCTTTGAACGGGCATAGCTCATAGCAGCCTGTGCAGATTCTTTCATTACATCCCCAAGTTGCCCGGTAAGGATTAAATTTCCTTTTCCTTTCATGGTAGATGCTTCTATATGCAAGATTTCCCCACCTGCCTGCGTCCAGGCAAGACCAGTTGCAACTCCGGCCTCACTGATCGATTGCTCCTCTTCAGGCAGGTATCTAGGTGTGCCCAGGTATTTGTGCAAGTTCCCTCTATTAACCTTGGAACCCCCTTTTTTCCCTTCAGCAATCCTTCGGGCTACTTTTCTGCATACACCTGCAATCTCCCGTTCAAGGTTTCTTAGTCCGGCTTCATGAGTATAGTGGGAAATCATCTGCAATATGGCTTCATTCGATATCTTCATGTCTTTTTCTGTAATTCCATTTTCCTCTAACTGTCGAGGAAGTAAGAACTTTAGGGCTATCTTTAGTTTTTCTTCTTCTGTGTACCCTGAGAGAGTAATGACCTCCATTCGGTCTTTCAAAGCAGGGATAATTGGGTCTACGAGATTTGCAGTGGTAATGAACATAACATTTGAAAGGTCAAAAGGGACATTCAGGTAGTGGTCACTAAAAGCAGAGTTCTGCTCGGGATCCAAAACTTCTAAAAGGGCGGCAGATGGATCTCCCCGGAAATCGGCCCCCACTTTATCTATTTCATCCATCACGAAAACCGGATTATTTGATCCTGCCTGTTTAATGCTCTGAATTATCCGTCCTGGCAACGCTCCTACATAGGTCCTTCTGTGGCCTCTAATCTCTGCTTCGTCCCTAACACCACCAAGGGATATCCTTGTAAACTTCCGCCCTAATGCCCTGGCAATGGATTTCCCCAGTGATGTTTTTCCCACTCCTGGTGGACCAACAAAGCAAAGGATAGGCCCTTTCTTCTTTTTGCTCAGTTTGCGAACACCCAGGTATTCCAGTATCCTTTCTTTAACCTTTTCTAAATTATAATGATCCTCATCCAGTACTTTTTTAGCAGCCTTTATGTCGAGGTTGTCTTTGGTATTTACCTTCCAGGGAAGCTCCACTAACCAATCAAGATAGGTTCTAACTATAGATGCCTCTGCTGCATCAGGGTGCATCTGTTCCAGTCTGTCCAATTGTTTGTTGGCTTCTTTCTCAACCTCTTTAGGCATCTTTGCCTTTTTGATCTTCTTCTTGAGGTCTATTGTTTCTTTTGTCCTTTCATCCGCATCCCCCAGTTCATTCTTGATTGCCCGAAGCTGTTCCCTAAGGAAGTAATCTCGCTGGGTCTTGGTCATTTCTTCTTTAGCCTGGGACTGTATCTTTGCCTGCATGCTTGAGAGCTCTACTTCTTTACTTAAAAGCTCATTAACCTTTATAAGGCGATCAATAGGGTTAAAGATCTCCAGGACTTGCTGAGCTTCCTCAATCTTCAAGTTCAGGTTTGAACCCACCAAATCTGCCAGTCTTCCAGGGTCCTCAATATCATTAAGGACCATTAGAACATCTGAAGACAACAAGCCTCTTAAGGAAAGCACCTTCTCGCTGTGTTCCTTAACGCTTCGCATCAAGGCTTCTGCCTCCAGGGGCAGTTCAGGCATAATAGGTTCCTTGATCTTCTCGATATTCACTATGTAACAAGGTTTCTGTTGTGTGTACTCAATTATGCGCCCTCTCATTAAACCCTGAACCAGAATCTTCACCCTTCCGTCGGGGAGCTTTAACATTCTCATAACTGTAGCTACCGTTCCCACAGAATAGATACCCTCGGGTTTCGGATCCTCAACCGTCGGATCCTTCTGAGTAGCTAAGAATATCAAACGGTCTTTTGATAGTGCCTCATCAACGGCCTTAATGGATCCCTCTCTGCCTACAAACAATGGCAGAATCATGTATGAAAATATGACGACGTCTCTGACAGGCAATAATGGCAGGGTGTTTGGAATCTCAACATCCTCTCTTTTTATATCATAATCCATGCTTCTCTCCGTTTAATCTCAGTGTATATGGGGATTGTCTGCAAAATCTGACGTACAGCAAATTGTATAGTAAGTAGGCACGGCTTTTACTTATATATAATGATACTATCGGCAAAGTCAAGCTAATTGAAAAATATTTTGATGTCATCAAAATTGTTTGTTATGGGATAATTGGGCAAACTGTTGATAAACATTTCCCCATGTTCTCTCGTTAATATACGATTATCCAATATAGAGAGAACTCCTCTGTCTTTTTTATTTCTAATAAACCGCCCTATTCCCTGTTTCAATGTTATAATGGCCGATGGTAATTGATAATCAAGGAAGGGATTCCCTCCGCTTCTTATGATATTTTCAATTCTAGCTTCAACTACGGGTTCTGAAGGAGAGGCGAAGGGTAATTTTTTGACCCAAGAATCGAAGTGTGAAGTGAGCTAAAGTGCCTAAAGTTATGTTTTGCAAAAGTCTCAATAAAATCTTTGGAATTTAGACATAATTATGTTACAAATATCCTAATTAAATTCTTACCTTTGTCAAGTTTTTTCCATTTTAGGCAGGAGCAGGGAGGGAGCCATGTCAGTAAATAAGGTAATACTAATCGGTAGATTGGGGGCAGACCCGGAAGTAAGATATACCAGCGATGGAACGGCTGTAGCTACTTTCCGCATAGCCACCACTAAGAAATGGTCCAATCAACAGGGAGAAAAGGAAGAGAAGACAGAGTGGCACCGTATCGTAGCATGGAGAAGACTGGGAGAGATATGCGGGGAGTACCTGTCAAAAGGCAAGCAGGTTTATATTGAAGGCGAGTTGCAGACCCGTTCATGGGAAGATAAAGAGGGCAACAAGAGATGGGCAACCGAAGTTGTCGCTTCCAACATGCAGATGTTAGGAAGCCCTGCTGGCCAGGATAGACCCAAGAAGGATTTTGAGGGGGGTCCTAAACAGGATGCGAGTTTTGATACTGAGGATGATATACCTTTCTAAGTTTTCTAAGTCCCGTTAGAAAATCTTTTTCTAACGGGATAAGTTACCCTATCCACGCACACTATTCTTGTTAAAAGGAAATTCCTATACTATCAAGTTCCAAACGAGTGCCCTTAGGAATGATGGCACTTGTATATGATATAGATCCAAATCTTCACACTTTCGATAGCCCAATTATTAAACGGAAGTTATCGAAAGATACATTAAGATGGTGGTCCAACTTTCAAATTTCGGTTCGTGATAAGGTACAGTCTTTTACAATAGGAAAAGAGGCATTTTATATCCCTATCAACCTCAAGCTGGCAATTGTTAAAAATCCGAATAAGGCAGACATCGTTTTAAGCTCGGGAGCAGGTGGCAAAAATGCTCTTATTGTTGAAGTCCCTAAAAGCCCTGACACAACCCACCCGCATAGACAGAAGGAAGTGGTGCAGTTGATAAACCAGCGACTTAGCGGTAGAAAAACTATTACTCCATACGATATCCAATCAGCTCGAAAGGTTTACAAGGTAGATGCCAAACCTGATTATTACTACAAGTCGAAATTTGCCTCACCACAGTATAGCAATGCCTTTATTAATTGGTTAGTAGAACAATTC
>PFIF01000302.1 GCA_002782605.1 Deltaproteobacteria bacterium CG_4_8_14_3_um_filter_43_13
AAAGATTGGAGCCGCTGAATAGCCGCAGTTCCCCCCAATCTCTGTGGTTACCCCCTGACGAACCTTGCTCTCTGCCTGTGGATTTAGCAAAAGAAAATAATCGGAATGGCCGTGTATATCCACAAATCCAGGGGATACCACCATGCCTTCGGCTTCAATGATCCTTTTTCCTGAAAGAGAAGTGGTTGCCGCTATCTTCAAAATCATGTCACCCTTTATTCCGATACTCCCCCTGTAGGGTAATGTGCCGGATCCATCCATTATCTTCCCATTAGAGATTACTATATCAAACATAAAAGGAACTCCTAAAACTCTGCATTTTCAAACGTTAACAACGCGAGACACCACATCGGAATTTTGATAATTTGAATCCCTTGGGGTGCATTCCCCAGCGGCTTGCCGCGAATTAGTCATACCGGCGAAAGCCAGTATCCAGAAAACCCGACTGGATTCCGTGTCAAGCACGGAATGACGGCCAGGAGAGAAGACGATACCCCGCTGCTTGCGGCGGGGTATCGTCCATTATGCCTGATTTCTCAGTAGAAATTAACCCATTCTCGTAGAGGGTTATTATCATGTTTCCTGTCCTTTTACAACCTTTTTTCATTTGGAAATCCCCATTTGACAGGCGAGACACTCATAAGCGCTAACTTAGGCGCATAAAAGAGGCTAAAAGCACAATTTGTTCCCCTCCCTCGATGGGAGGGGTTAGGGGAGGGTGACGGATATTGTTGAAATCATTGGTTTTTCACCCCCACCCGCGCCCTCCCCCATCGGAGGGGGAGGATGAAATGGGGGAAACCTCTTTAAGTTAGCGCTTATGGGCGAGACGTCTGTTCTACTGTGTTGTATAACCAACTACTACGCGGGACAGCCGTCTCGGCTGTCTAAAATACAGGGCTTTAGATAAAGGCTGAATGAATAGTTACTGGATTATTTAGCTTTGAGGGATGAGAAAAGGGAACCGGGTGTTGTTAAAATCGGAAATGGTATCTTCATAGTTCGCTCCTTTCTACGCCTAACGTGAAGCTGACCGGCGGTGGCGCGTGCTTGCTGCTGCACAGCATGCAAGCACGTGACAACGCAGGTCGATCGTTTTGTTAGGCGGGCCGCTGTTAGCGGTCCGCCGATAAACGTGAGGCAGAATGTAGCCGGTCAGCTTCACGTAAGGCGGGCGAGCGACCGAGGGAATCAGTCCGGCACGGCCGGACAGCGAGGAAGCGAGAACGTTCTTCTCTCCCCCGCTATTCCACACATACCAGTTCTAACCTGCCCTTCCATCTCTCCTTAAGTAGTTCACATTAGACAAAAATAGGTTGGCTTGCCCATATTGGGCAAGCCAACCTATTTCGCATTTGAAACTTATTCTTAATTAATTTGTTTTACGTTTTTGGAATACGCATGCCGCAAAATGATCGCAAAACAAATATCAGGCTTATCACAAAAAAGATAATCCCCACCCAACCTGCAATGCCCTTCATTCCTGGGGCGATTGCAATTTCCATGGCTAAAATGCCAAAAAGGGTAGTAAACTTTATTATAGGATTCAATGATACTGAAGAAGTATCCTTATAGGGGTCTCCTACTGTATCTCCAATAACTGTAGCTTCGTGCAAGGGAGTGCCTTTTTCCTTTAAATCAACTTCCACCACCTTCTTGGCATTGTCCCAACACCCGCCTGCATTAGCCATGAAAATAGCCTGGAACAGTCCAAAGACTGCAATAGAAATTAAGTAGCTAATAAAGAAGGATGCCGGAGCATTTGAAGTACCCGGCGAAGAAAAGAAGGCAAAGGCCAGGGTAAAGCAGAAGATGGCCACAAAGATATTGAACATCCCTTTCTGGGCATACTGCGCACAGATCTTAACCACCTCTTTGGAACTCTCAGTAGAAGCGCTAAGTGTTGTCTTATCATCGAGCTTTATGTTATCCTTTATATATTGAACGGCACGATAAGCCCCTGTAGTTACGGCCTGGATCGAAGCCCCAGTAAACCAATAGATTACCGCTCCACCGCAGAGGAAACCTAACAAGGTGTATGGGTTCAGCAGATTTAAAATGGTTTCCGGTTCAACCCCTAATGTCTTCTTCAGGAGCAAAATCAAAGCGAAAATCATCGTTGTGGCACCTACTACCGCAGTACCGATTAAGACTGGTTTTGCCGTGGCTTTAAAGGTATTACCGCAGCTATCGTTCTCTTCCAGTTGATGTTTTGCCGTATCAAAGTTTGGTTTGAATCCAAAATCCTTTTTAATTTCAGAAGAGATATTCGGGAGTGTTTCAATCAGGGATAACTCATAAATAGACTGGGCATTATCCGTAACAGGCCCATAACTATCTACTGCTATGGTAACCGGCCCCATTCCAAGAAAACCAAACGCCACCAGGCCAAAGGCGAAAATGGAAGAATAGATCATAAAACTATCAAGGCCAAAGGTACTGGTAAAATAGGCAACCGTCATTAAAGCAGTGATAGCCATACCGAGCCAGAAAGCGCTGAAATTGCCGGCAACTAAACCAGAAAGGATATCAAGGGAAGCCCCCCCTTCTCTGGCTGCAGTTACTACCTCCTGACAGTGGGCCGACTTGGAACTGGTAAACGCCTTCACTAGCTCAGGGATAATTGCCGCTGCAAGAGTTCCACAGCTTATAATGATCGAGAGCTTAAACCATAGATTATCAGGATACTGAGAAAGCTGCCAGTAACTGACGATAAATGTAACTATGATGGAAAGGATCGAGGTAATCCATACCAGTGAGGTAAGGGGGGCTTCAAAGTTGATACTTTTTTTGCCTCCGTTGACAGCCGTTGTGATCATTTTATTGATAAAGTATGCACCAATAGATGTAAGAATCATCAGGATTCGCATTATAAATATCCAGGTGATGAGTTCTGCCTGGTATTGCGGGAAAACCGCTAACACGATGAAGCTGATTAAAGCAACCCCTGTTACCCCATACGTTTCAAAACCATCGGCAGTAGGGCCAACACTGTCTCCTGCATTATCACCGGTACAGTCAGCTATAACCCCTGGGTTTCGGGGGTCATCTTCCTTTATATTAAAAACTATTTTCATTAAATCTGAGCCGATATCCGCAATTTTGGTGAAGATACCACCACACATACGAAGCACGGATGCACCGAGAGATTCACCGATAGCAAAACCTATAAAGCAAGCGCCGGCATATTCACGGGGCATATAAACCAGAATTGCAAGCATCATAATGAGTTCCACACATACTAAAAGCAGTCCGATGCTCATGCCGGATCTTAAAGGGATATCCAACAATTTTAATGGTTTGCCTTCCAGAGAGGAAAATGCCATCCGGCTGTTTGCAAGGGTATTCATCCTTATTCCAAACCACGCCACCCCATAAGAACCGAGGATCCCAACCACTGACCAGGCTAAAATTAGTAAAACCCCATGGGCCGGCATGGCTTGTAAAAATCCAAAATAATAGGCGATACACACGGCAATAAATATCTCCAGGACAAGCAAGAGCTTGCCTTGCTGGAGTAAATACGTCTTACAGGTCTGGAAAATAATCTCTGATACATCTAACATTGATTTATGAGCGGGCAGGCCTTTAACTTTGACGTATTCATAAAGACCAAAACACATCCCCAGAAAACAAATGAGAAAACCTGCCATTAATAGGTTGTTTTGAGTCGCGGTTAGGATAGGAATATTAAGCTCTGCTTCACTTGCAAAGAGGGGTGATGCAAAAGACAGAAGAACAAAACTCAATATGCTAACATTTACCCATTGCTTAGTCTTCAGCATTGAAATCATTTTTTTATCTCCTTTTTAAATTTAAAGTTCTAGTCGTTTTTACTGCTTCTTCATCCTGATCAGGTTGAATCTTCAAAATCTCCTTTCCTCCCAGATTCTCAATGATTGATTTGACTCCGTTACATACACTATTACCTCCTTTTTATTGAATTCCGATTTGTTCGCCCTGAAGAATTTCATCTTTCAGAACGGACTACATAATCTCAGGCCGTCCTTCCCGCTTGGGTGGCAACTTTTATCCGTTGACTATTGGCCTCTTCTTCGGTACTATCATATTGGATTCAGGTTGGCTATTAAGGTTAACAAACCTTAATCTACCAAATTTGGAGACCTATTACAATGATTTTTTCAAAAATATTTAAGGCATAGAACCCCTGAGGCAGATCAAAGAAATTGGCATATTAGTTGCGTTCTCGTACTTAGCCCACCCTGAAAAATGAAAAATTTCTTTTGGAGCGAACATGAGCAGGATTTTGGGGCACCCATCTTGACAAAGCGGAAGATAAGCATTTTCAGGTGTTTGAGCCCGCCTGTCTGCGTGCTACGCACAGGCAGGAAGGGTGAGTTCCCGAAAATGCCTGGAGCAAGTCATAGATGGGTCAAAAAACCTGCACCAGAGAGCGGAAAAGGGAATTTTTCAGGACAAACTACTTAGAAAATTGTACCCGCGGTGATATCAGGGTGGCGATTGAGTACCTTCTTGAGAAGGGGTTCATTCATGAAGCTCAGGTTGGAAACGACTGGTAATGAAGATCAGACCGGCGGAGAGAGAGGGGGGGGAACTATTTGACGCGAAAATAACCAGTTGAAAAGACAGGTTAAATTGGTCACCAATTACAACAAGAGAAAAGGATTGTATGGGGTAACGACCTTTCTTGTAAACATCCAGTTTACACCCTGTCAACTGGCGATTGTCTTTTTGAGAATGTCTGGCGTTTTGTACAAACCGAAAAGGCATTGGGGCAGAAGTCTGCTCAATACTGAGCATTGGGGAAAGTACAAACCTTTCGAGGCTTATCAATCATTTTGTACATTTTTGGGGAAAACCATGCCCCTTCTAGTATTTCGTCATCAATATCATTGAGGATGCCATCGTGAATTGCCCAACTTCGTCCACGGATCGATCTATGAAACCCTGTCTGTCGAAAAGGGGAAGAACCATTCAACTTATCATGGAGGATATTGCCGGACTGAAAAAGTTCATGGATGCGTTTCATCCTTAGAAGCCCCTCAAAATAAGAAAAGCCATACATCTCATAAATAATCGCGTTATGATAGAAAAGGGCATCTAAGACGATCGACTTTATTCCCATAATCCGGGCGAAGTGCTCCAGACAATTGATGAATTGGCCGGTTAACCGGAGTCCTCTTCTGACCTGGCCCGGAGATAAACCAGCCTTCATAGCTTTTACCTCTTCATTTATATTTCGGGATGCCCGTCCAAAAAGAGTGTCCTTTCCCATCATATCAACATCAGTGTTAAACCTCTCGCTATCAGGATCATTGATAATGATAAAATCGAGACAAAGCTGAGTTCTGTCCGTGGTGTCAGATATCTGGGAAAAGAAGACACTATCATGGTCTGTCACCTCCCGCTTTACTTCGATAATGGCTGCATTGTCCTTCGGCGGACAATAAAACCGAACCAGACGCTCCTGTTTTTCATTAATGAAAAGAACCGGGCTAATGCTATAACGATGAAATATTGAAGGTGGAATTATAACACGATAAAGACCTTCTTTTTCAAGATCTGAGAGGTGACTTATTTTATATATCCAGGACATGTTCTCGACTTCAGTAACTACTCAGGCACAAAGTGGCAAAGGCACTAAAAATACGGTTTACGGTTAACAGTTTACAGTTAATAATTAACCGATAACTGG
>PFIF01000156.1 GCA_002782605.1 Deltaproteobacteria bacterium CG_4_8_14_3_um_filter_43_13
TCCAACTGCCAGCTTAGCTGCATCATAGGATTTTGGCGACGTATGGGTATCAGGGTCGAGCATAGTATGGGGTTTATCGGCAGTTGCAGACACTCGTGCTATATAACCAGGGGTATGAATCAATCCAATCTCTTCATTTGTGGCAAACCGCGGCATAACCTCCACAAACCTCCCTGCCATGTCTCCTTCGTTTAACATCCCATAAATAACCTCTAACCGATGGTGGTTTTCCGGATGATAATCCGGTGTGATATGTTCCAGGTATCTAGCATCTTTCACTATACCCGTTTTCATAATGATTCTTACCTCCAAATTACCTTGAAACTTTGCAAAACTATTTATGTTTTGGAAAAGTACCCCTGAGAGCGAACATCGTCAAAAATCGTAAGTCGTAAATCGTAAATCGTGAATGGGTGTTATGCCTTTTATTTATTTTAGTTACGACTCGCGACTTACGATTTACGATCATAGATGGGTCAAAAAATGGATGTTGAAGCGAAAAGGGGTACTTTTTCAAAGCTCTCTCTTTTTTCCCCGCCACTTCTCAAGCCTCTTCTTTATCTCTGCTTCAAAGCCGTTATCAGTAGGCTTGTAGTAGATTCTGCCTTTGAGGTTTTCAGGCAGATAGTCTTCCTCTATATAGCTATCTGGAAAGTTATGCGGATACTTATAACCCTTTCCATAACCCAGCTTCTTCATCAGGGAAGTGGGGGCATTCCGTATATGGAGAGGGACAGGCAGTGCCTGCGTTTCCTGAATGTCTTTCTTTACCTTTGAATATGCGGTATAGAGGGCATTGCTCTTAGGGGCACAGGCAAGGTATGTTGCAGACTGAGCCAGTGCTAAATCCCCCTCTGGTGAACCAACAAACTGATATGCCTGCATAGCGGAGACCGCAACCTGGAGCGCCCGGGGATCAGCATTTCCTACATCCTCAGATGCAAAACGTATCAGGCGCCTGGCTATATATAGAGGGTCTTCCCCTGCCTCCAGCATCCTTCCCAGCCAGTAGAGAGCAGCATCGGGGTCGCTGCCACGCATGCTCTTATGCAAGGCTGAAATCAGGTTATAGTGCTCCTCGCCTTCTTTGTCATAGATTAAAAACTTACGCTGTATTACCTCCTCCACTATCTCCCTGGTTATGTGTCTCGTATCCTCTTTATCAGGCGTCGTGGTCATAACAGCCAGCTCCAGGGTGTTCAATGCCCGACGGGCATCACCATCAGCCATACCTGCAATATACTTAAGTTCAATCGGGTCTATATTGGCCCTGTAGTTCCCCATTCCTCTATCTTTATCTGAAAGGGCCCGCCTGAGTATAATCTCCAGCTCCTCTTCCTTTAAAGGGTTTAAGACAAAGACCTTGGTGCGGGAAAGCAGAGGAGAGATAACCTCGAAGGACGGATTTTCAGTAGTAGCCCCTATAAGTATTATTGTTCCGTCTTCCACATGGGGGAGGAAGGCATCCTGTTGCGCCTTATTGAAGCGGTGGATTTCATCTACAAACAGGATGGTTTGTTTGTTATTAAATCTCCGTTGGTTCCTTGCCTGCTCTATAACCCCTCTTATGTCTTTAACCCCGGCCAACACCGCACTGAATGAGATGAAGTGTGCCCCTGTTTTTGCGGCTAGAATATGGGCCAGGGTTGTTTTACCTGTGCCTGGAGGCCCCCAGAAAATTGACGACTGAACCTCATCAGCCTCTATGGCTCTCCTGAGAACCTTCCCTTTTTTCAGGATGTGGTCCTGCCCTATAAACTCATCCAGAGTATTGGGACGCATACGGTCAGCAAGGGGGGCTTCCGTCTTCAACCTGTCTTTAGCATAATGGTCAAATAGGTCCATTTGCATAACCCCTGGGGAATTATAAGTAACTATTCAGGTAGGCACAAAGGCACAGAGCACCAAAGGCACAAAGTATTAGACTATAGGCTAATAGGCTATAGGCTATAGCCTTTTTATTTTTATGTGCCTTTGCCACTTTGTGCCTGAATAGTTACAATTCCAGCTCCTCTAAATCATGTATAATGAAGTCCCCTATCCTTTTCTTCTCTCTATCAAGAAAGATGGCATTGGCCCCTGCCTCCTTAGGCGCTATGTAATCATACTCCCAATGATCACCGATATGGAGGAGTTCTGAGGGCAATATATTCAATTTATTACAGATAGTCAGATAGCTGTCCGGCGTCTTCAACTGTTTAAAATCGGATATCACAGAGAAATCAAATTTAAAGAACTGCTTGATTGTCTTTATCTTTATATCCAGGAATTCCCTTGGCATGGCCGTAGTAAGTATCAGGGTAAACCTATCCTCCAACCTCTCCAGGGTGGGGATAACATCAGGGAATGTCTCTATTTTGGATTCATACTTGGAAAGTATATCTTCAAAGCTGGCATCCAGATCGAAGTGTTTGATCCAGTGATTCATTTCGTACCAGCGGAGGTCCCCTTCTCCAACCTTCTCATACTCTGATATGGTATAAGCCTTAGCATCTTCAAAACTCATACCCTCCTTTTTTGCTATGAGGGAAGGAAGCTCCTCCAGCCAGATCAGGTTGTTGAACTCCATAGGAACCAGTGTCCCGTCTACATCGAAGGATACTACCTCTATATGCTCTTTCATCGGCTCACTCTCTTTCTCCAAATATTGCTGTTCCTACCCTGATTATAGTTGCACCCTCTTCAATGGCTATCTCAAAATCATTGGACATCCCCATGGAAAGCTCTTTCATGGAGATATTTTCAAATCTTTCTCCCCCAATCTCCCCTTTTAATTCTCTCAATGATTTAAAGTAAGGACGGGCATCGTCTGGATCGTCAAAGTATGGAGGCATCGTCATTAGCCCTTCTACCTTTAAATTTGTCAAGTTGGAGACTTCTAAAACAAGGGAGATTGCCCTATCTCTTTCTATGCCCGATTTTGTTGTCTCCTGGGATATATTTACCTGAATCAAGACACTGACTCTCTTACCAGATTGTTTTGCTCTCTTATTAATCTCTTCCGCTAAACCTATCCTGTCCACCGAATGGATCATATCGAATAGGTTAATTGCCTGTTTTACCTTATTGGTCTGGAGATGACCAATCATGTGCCATTGAACCTGATGGTCTATCTCTTCTATCTTTTCCTTCGCCTCCTGCACATAACTCTCACCTAAAATGGTTGCCCCTGCTGATATGGCCTCTCTGATCTCTTCGACCCCTACCGTTTTAGAAACAGCCACCAGCTTAATCTCACCAGGGTCTCTGCCAGCTTTAAGGGCAGCCTTTTCAACCCTTTCCTTAACCAATAATAGGTTGTCAGCGATTTGAGACATATAGTAATCCCGGTATCCAAAAATGTTGGTAATGTCTTTTAGTTGTTGTTAGTTTCTTATCCACTTTAAATAATAGGGGATTTGATTTGCCTTTGTCCTGGCATTTTGGAGCAGATATTCTCTAAATTCCTTTAACATAACAAATTCTTAAATTATACCAAATCTGCATAATATTTAAATTTGAAATATTATACAGAGCAATAAGGTGCTTTTCAATAGATTTTGGTAATTTATATTGACTTTTTTTATATTATCATCGTATATTTTCACTGAACATAGAATAAGTATAAAAATGAATGTTCGCTGCAAAATTGAAGAGTATGAAAAGATGAAAAGATTGACTATAGAATCCCGTATTGTTATCATAGGAATATGTTTAGAACCCGAAAAATAGCCGAAGTATTCTCTCCATCAGAGGACATAGTGCTGTATCCCGGCGATTGTCTCAAGTTGCTGGCGGCAATCCCTGACGAGTCACTATCACTGGTCATCACATCGCCTCCGTATAACATTGGGAAAGAATACGAAAAGAAACTGAAGCTGGAAACCTATATCGAGCAACAAGCAGCTGTAATACGCGAGTGTGTGAGATGCCTTTCCCCTCAAGGGAGCATCTGTTGGCAGGTAGGGAACTACGTAGACGGGGGGGGGCATCATACCCCTAGATACTGTGCTGTACCCTATCTTTACTGAAGCGGGTCTCAAAATGAGAAACCGGATCATCTGGCATTTTGAGCACGGGTTGCATTGTAGCCGTCGCTTCTCGGGCCGGTATGAGACAGTCATATGGTTCACCAAGACCGACAAATACACATTTAGCTTAGATCCTGTTCGGGTACCTCAAAAGTATCCCGGCAAGAAGTACTTCAAAACTTACTCGCATCTGAACGGACTCGAATTTCTGATGGTCCACGAACCCGCACTGTGGACCGAGATACAGGATGTTATTGCGGCAGTAGACGCGGAAGTATGCAAAACTAGCTTACGATCTATTTGTGAAGCATCTTGCCTTCTATGTCGGTGATCGAATAGACGTCGGCATTGAAATCCTCCCAATGAAATCTCTATCGTCCAACATGAGCTCTGGCGTCCCTTATTATGAGGGCGAGTTGTACAGTGTTGTCCGGCAAGGTAGGGATGTTCCAGCGGTTCCACTCGTAATTCTTGGAATTGCACCTTAAAGGAAACCCAGCGAACCAGTAAAGTAGGGGCACGGCGCGCCGTGCCCCTACTTTACCCTCTCTAATCTTTGCAAAGCCTCCACCACTTCGCATATTGGGAGACCAATCACATTGGTATACGAACCTTTTATCTCCCTGATCATAAAAGAGCCCTTTCCCTGGATCGCATAACCCCCAGCCTTATCAAATGGCTCCTTAGTCTTAATATATCCCTGGATTTCCTCTTCAGTGAGTTCCTTAAACGTTACGGTTGTTTCCACAGACTCCTTGACCGATTCTCCATTACTTGTGTTGAGGATACAGAAACCGGTTATTACACGGTGCTCTTTGCCGCTAAGTTTTAGGAGCATTTGATAGGCATCCTGTTTTCCTGCAGGTTTCCCTAAAATCTCCCCATCAATCAAAACAATGGTATCCGCTGCTATTACCCATGAATCCCTTGATTTATTTGCAACGTCTAATGCCTTCTCTTCAGCCAGGCGCAGTACATGCTCAACAGGGTCCTCCCCGTCTTTGATCTTCTCCTCAACCCTGCTCGGAACAACCTCAAACCGCAGCCCAATCTGCTTTAATAACTCCTTCCGTCTTGGCGAAGATGAAGCAAGAATCAGTTTCATTAATTAAAGACCTTTAAAACTATGTCATGTTTTGAAAAAGTATCCCTGAGAGCGAACATCGTCAAAAATCGTAAGTCGTAAATCGTAAATCGTGAATGGGTGTTATACCTTTTATTTATTTTATTTACG
>PFIF01000142.1 GCA_002782605.1 Deltaproteobacteria bacterium CG_4_8_14_3_um_filter_43_13
CATAATTCTCTATCCTGTCCTTCAGGAGTTCCAGGTATTCTTTATCACACTGTCTTTCTAAGGTTGCCTCTCCAATCTCTATCTTCTTTCCTTCTTTTCCTGCCGCCATTCGGAGCTGAGAAGCAAGTATCTCAACCTCTTTTTCTCCTCCAACCATACAGACTGAAACACATTCACCGCAACCAACTATTAATATCTTGTTGTTACCTTCAATCATTGAAGAGATCTGTTCCAGTGGTTTTCTATCCGCTACAATCATACCTTCACCTCTCAACTTCGTAAATCGTAAATCGTAATTCGTGAATCGTAAACCATTTACCATTCACGATTCACGACTCACGGTTTTTTGCCTTTATGGGATTCGGGCCAAGTTCTCTTGCCCTTTCTGTCATCTCATCTGCCGCACCTGTAAATTTTTGGGCATCTGATGCACCCATATTGAACATTTCTAACCTTCTACTGTCAATGCCAACCTCATCCAGCAGCTTTTTGGCGTATTGCACCTGTTTCTTTGCCCTCAGATTTCCTTCCAGGAAATGACATTCTCCTTCCTCTCACCCGGCAACAAAGACAGCATCTGCCCCGCCTTCAAACGCCTTTAACAAGTGTATTACGTCTACCTTACCGGTACACATGAGCTTTACAATCCTGACGTTTGGGGAATACTGGAGCCTCATGGAACCTGCTAAATCTGCAGCAGAATAGGCACAGTACTGACAGCAAAAGGCAACAACTTTCGGCTCAAATTCATTCATATATCGTCTTCCTTTTTTACCAAAGTTTTGTACAACCTGAAAAATGAAAAATTGCCTTTGGAGCGAACATGAGCAGGATTTTTGGGGTACCCACCTTGACGATGCGGAAGATAAACATTTTCAGGTGTTTGAGCCCGCCTGTCTGCGTGCTACGCACAGGCAGGAAGGGCGAGTTTCTGAAAATGCCTGAAGCGAGTCATAGATGGGTCAAAAAACCTGCACCAGAGAGCAGAAAAGGGAATTTTTCAGTGTAAACCAAGTTGCTTCGCAACAGACTAGCACAAAACCGCACACTTTGCCACAACCTGATCGTCCTTGTAGTTCTGAAGGCTTATTGCCTTCCTAGGACAGGCCGAAGCACAGATACCACATCCCTGGCATGACGCTGCTTCTATTACTGCCACTCCTGCTTCATTTATAGACGGAACATCAAAGGGGCATACCCTGACGCAGGTAAGACACGCGGCGCACCTCTCCTGATCAACCACTGATATCATCCCGCTCACATACATCTGGTCTTTAGAGAGAACTGTACAGGCTCTGGCAACCGCTCCCCTGGCTTGAGATATGCTTTCCTCTATGAATTTCGGTGAATGGGCTAATCCACATAAATATATGCCATCATTAGAGAAATCCAATGGCCTCAACTTCATATGGGCTTCCAGAAAATAGCCGTCCATATTGAGGGGCAGCTTAAATGTGGTGGCCAGGTCGGGAGCATCAGGACGGGGATGGATTCCCGCACTTAACACAAGGCAATCTGGTTTTAAAGTAATCTCTGCTCCCAGGGTTTCATCGAATACCTCCAACTCAAGCTGGCCGTTGGAAGAGGTAACCTTCGGTTTTCTGTCTGCATCGTATCGGATAAATACTACACCAGCCTCTCTTGCCTTTTTATAGTAAAGTTCCTTGAAGGCATATGTCCTTATATCCCTGTAAAGGACATAAACATTAATATCCGGGTTAATCTCCTTAAGCTTAATGGCATTCTTTACTGCCTCTGTGCAGCACACCCGGCTGCAGAACTGGTGTGCATCTTCTCTGGAACCCACGCATTGAATCATGACAACGTCTTTTATATCCTTAAACTCCTCTTTAGATGTGACTGTCTTCTTTTCCAGTTCTCGCTGGGTCAATACCCTTTCATCCTGCCCATAGAGGTACTCTGTTGGTCTGTACTCAATCCCTCCTGTAGCAATTATCACGACACCATGTTCCAACTCATTTAATGCCCCGCCAGTGGAAACCCTGGTCTTAAAGTTTCCTACATGACCGGAGAATTCAACTATATGGGAATCCTTAAAGACCTTTATCCTATCCTGGTTCTCTACCTGTTGAATCAAGTATTCAACATGCTTGCTGGGCTCCATTCCATCCAGAGTGTAATGCAGATCCCTGGCATTACCACCAAGCTCACTCGTCTTTTCAACAAGGTAGGTCTCGTACCCTTGAGAAGCCAGAGAAAGGGCAGCGGTCATACCAGTTACCCCCCCTCCCACGACAAGACCACGGGGAATAACGTTGAAAGGAAGTTCCTGCAAAGGCTCCAATGTATTGGCTCTGGACACGGCCATCCGGATTAAATCCTTTGCCTTCTCAGTAGCCTCGGCGGGGTGATTCGCATGAACCCAGGAACATTGATCCCTGATATTTGCCATTTCAAATAAGTACTTGTTAAGCCCCGCCTCTCTCAGGGTATCCTGGAAAAGGGGTTCGTGGGTTCTTGGAGTGCATGATGCCACAACCACTCTGTTTATACCCTTTTTCTTTATAATATCTATCATATTACTTGTAGTGTCGGTAGAACACGTAAAGAGATTCTCTTCAGCATGAACGACCCCGGGGAGCGTTTTGGCATATTCGGCTACCTCAGGGACATCTACAACCCTTGCTATATTTGTCCCGCATCTACAGACAAAAACCCCTACCCTTCCTTCCTCAGAAGCGATTTCCCTTTCAGGGGGATAGGTTTTCTCTTTGACCATACTCCCCCTTTCACCGGAAAGGAGTTCTGAAGATAGACATGCAGCGCTGCTTGCCGTCATCACTGCTTCCGGAATGTCCATAGGCGCTTCAAAGGCGCCGGCAACATAAACCCCCGGCCTCGATGTTACATTGGGTGCAAGGGTTTTAGTCTCGCAGAAGCCATACTGATTCAGTTGTACTGAGATCTTTTCAGCCAATTCCCTCGTACCGGGTGACGGAACCAGACCAACGGATAAGACCACCATGTCAAACTCTTCCTCCTTGATCTGGTCGTCATCAGTGGTGTACTTCACGAAGAGTCCATTGGTCTTTTGAAGCTCTTTTACACTTGAGACAATACTCTTTATATATCTCACCCCGTATTTTTTCTTTGCCGTCTCATAGTAGGACTCAAAACCCTTTCCAAATGCCCGTATATCGTTATAGAATACGGTCGCTTCAAGGCCTTCTACATGGTCTATGGCCATGATTGCTTCCTTTGTTGCATACATGCAGCAAACCGATGAACAGTACTCTTTGCCGCAAGAGGCATCACGAGAACCTACACATTGAATCCATGCTATCCTCTTGGGGGTTGCTTGATCCGAGGGGCGTAAAACATGACCATGGTAAGGGCCTGAAGCCGATAGTATCCTTTCAAACTCCAGACTTGTGACTACATTCTTCATCCTGCCATAACCATATTCTCCTTTTATATCTGCATGGAACTCTTCATATCCCGGGGTTAATATTATAGAGCCTACACCTATATCAACAAGCTCCTCATTCATCTGGTGGTTTATGGCCTTTGCAGTACATGCCTCAACACAACGCAAACACTCACTGCAGATACCACAATTCAAGCATCTATTTGCCTCTTCAAGGGCTTGAGACTCAGAAAACCCTAACTGGACTTCATTAAAACTGTCTATCCTCTCTTTCACGTTGAGTCTTGGCATTCTCTGGCGGGCTGATCTTTCGATTCCATGGGTATCTACCTCTATCTCCTCCCGAACATCGCCCCTACCTTCGTGCAGATCCTCTCCCTTTAAATACCTGTCAATAGAAACAGCGGCTTCCTTACCGGCAGCTATAGCTTCTATAACAGTGGCTGGGCCTGAAGCAGCGTCCCCCCCTGCAAATATCCCTGGTATATTTGTAGCATAAGTAACCGAATCTATCTCAATGGTATCACCTTTGTTTAGCTTTAGTCCAATCTCCGGCGACATAAATGCCGTATCAAGAGACTGACCTATAGCAGGGATCACCGCATCTACGTCCATAACGAATCCTGAATCTTCAATAGGGATTGGCCTTCTTCTCCCGCTCCCATCCGGTTCTCCCAACTTCATTCTTATACATTCCAGCCCAACCACCCTGCCATCCTTGCCCAAAATTCTGACGGGAGCTACAAGGTAATGAATTTTGATACCCTCCTCTTCTGCTTCCTCTATCTCCTCCTCATTGGCAGGCATTTCTTCTATAGACCTTCTATATATTATAAATGCCTCCTCAGCCCCCAATCTTAAGGCTGTTCTAACAGAATCGATGGCAACATTACCCCCCCCTATTACTGCAACTTTTTTCCCTAGGGAAACCTTCTTCCCAAGATTTATATCCCTTAAAAAGTGGACACCGTGCACCACCCCCTGCAGATCTTCTCCCTCTATGCCTAACTTCCTGCTGATATGAGATCCAACCGCTAAAAATATGGCTTTGTATCCCTCTTGCTTCAGGTCCTGGATTGTCAGGTCCACCCCTATCCTGGTATTTGTCCTTATTTCAACCCCAAGCTCTCTTATGTAATCTATCTCTGCATTGAGTATATCCTTTGGCAGCCGGTACTCCGGGATTCCCACGGCGAGCATACCACCTGCCACTGGAAGTGACTCAAAGACTGTCACATTATAGCCTTTCAATGCCAGGTAATAGGCTGAAGTTAACCCCGCGGGTCCTGAACCTATAATGGCTATTCTATCTTCCCTTTTTTCTTCGATCTCCGGCAGTTTCCTCTCTTTTGATGTAAGCTCTATGTCTGCAACAAAGCGCTTCAGAAAATCAATGGCTACCGGTTCATCCACCTTACCTCTTGTACACTTTGCCTCACAGGGATGATGACATACTCTTCCGCAGATTGCAGGAAGGGGATTGTCCTTTTTTATAAGCGCCAGCGCCTCTTCATACCTGCCCTTTGCGATAAGGGCTATATATCCCTGAACATGGATATGAGCCGGACATGTAGCCTTGCATGGAGAGGTGCCTTTTTTATCTATAGCGTATGCACTGGGTATAGCCTGGGGAAAGTTTTTATAAATGGCCTTTCGGTCTGTCAGTCCTTCTTCAAACTCGGCAAAGACATCTACCGGGCAAACCTCTATACAATCACCGCAAGCGTTACACTTCTCAACATCTATAAACCTGGGGCGCTTCAATACTGTTACCTTAAAGTTCCCCGCATCCCCCTGGACGTCCTCTACCCTGGCATTTGTTACTATGTCGATATTGAGATGCTTATCGCATTCAATAAGCTTGGGAGAGATTGTACACATAGAACAGTCATTGGTGGGAAATGTCTTGTCCAGTTGTGCCATTCTTCCGCCAATAGACGTTGATTCATCCACCAGATATACCTTAAAACCAGAATTTGCCAGGTCCAGAGATGCCTGCATTCCGGCAATGCCGGCACCGACGACCATCACTGACCCTATCTTTCGTTGATTACTATCCGACATCTAAACCACCTTTTTATTCGTGA
>PFIF01000227.1 GCA_002782605.1 Deltaproteobacteria bacterium CG_4_8_14_3_um_filter_43_13
TAGCCATGGCCTGTGATCTGGTGGTCTGCACCCCTGATGCCCGTTTTACCCACCCCGGTTTCAGGTATATCGGCCCCACCCTCGACCTGGCCTACTGGATGCAGCTCATGGGCATAAGAAAATTGAAGGAGATGGTCTTAACGGGGAAGGCATTTACCGCCGAGGAGGCATTAGAGTCCGGATTGGTAAACAAGGTGGTTCCTTATGATAAACTCGAGGAAGAAATAAATAAAATGGCATTAGCGGCAGCGTCTATGCCTCTGGACGGCATCGTGATGGGAAAGACTTTCCTGCAGGGGATTGTAGATGCCGCAGGCGTAGCTGCGGGAGAATATTTAGGCTACATGGGACATGCCATGCAGACCGCCATCCAATACAGGCAGGGAGAATTCAATTTACTCAAGGAAAGGAGAGACAAAGGAGTGAAGGGGGCGACGGTTACCAGGGACTCCCATTGGCCACCCGAGTTTGAATTGAGATAAATTCTCAGGTGTATAGGCTGAAGACTGAAGGCAGAAGGGCAATAATCATTATTCATGACACAACAACCTGTCAAGGTATCCAAATGATTTTAGCTTTGTGTGTTGGCACATGTTTTTCCCTTCAGTCTATCTACCTTCAGCCTTTATGCCTAAGTAGTTACGAATTGAGATAACCAAGGTGTCGGTCTTAGATTTACACATCCATACCACGATCTCGGGCGATAGTCTTATCACCCCGGAGGTCCTTTTCAGGGAAGCTAAAAAAGCCGGCCTGGACGGGGTCTGCATTACGGAACACGGCTTCGAAAAGTCGCGGATAGCGGCGGATTTGTCACGTGAATATGGATTCCCCTTCTTTGCCGGCATGGAAGCGAGCACAGAACTGGGCGATATCCTGGTTTTCGGGATAGACAGTTATCCGAGGACGATTTCCCGGGCGAGGGAACTGAAAGAATTTGTGGAAAAGGGAGGCGGGGTGTTGGTTGCTGCGCATCCCTTCAGGAGTAATTTTAACCGGTCGTCTTCTACCCCTGCCGCTTCAGATATTGCTCTTAATCATAAATATCAGCTCCTCCGGCTGGTTGATGCGATGGAGGTGATTAACGGCTGGTCGTCGGAGGCGGAAGTCGTTCATTGTCAGAAAGTGAGCGAAGAACTTAGCTTGAACGGCACAGGAGGCAGTGACGCCCATATCCCCGTTCAAGTGGGGTGTTGTGTGACGATATTTGAGAATGTCATTAGGAGTGAAGAGGATCTGGTAGCGGAACTGAAACGGGGGAGATTTAGAGCCGAGGACCGCCGCCTGCCGGAACAGAAAGGTTCCCTGAACTGGTTTTGTCAGGCGTGATGATAGATCGGGTGCGAGTAAAGATATCCGTGGGTTAGAAATACTGTCGTTTGATAGCCTGTGGAGATACTATGCCACGGAGGAGGCTAAATACTACAACCAATCCTTCTGGGAAAAGAAGAAAACCGACCCCTTGAAGTACCGGAAAAAGGAGCTATTCCCGAGGATATATGAAGATAGTGGGCTTGATAAAACTCCGCAGACAACAGCGGTAGTAGAAAGGAGGTTCTAAATGTCAGTGATAATATATGAAAAGAAAGATAAGATCGCCTACATTACCCTTAACCGGCCTGGGACTATGAATGCTATCAACTCTGAAGTATTGAAAGAGTTAACCAAGGCATGGATGGATGTCAGAGATGATCCCGATATATGGGTTACAATTGTGACTGGAGCTGGAGATAGGGCTTTTTCCGCCGGGGCAGACTTAAAGGAGATAGCCAAATGGCAACTGGAGTCAGAGATGGAGGGACGTCCCCTTCGACCAGGCTGGTCTGAAATTTGTCCCATGAGGGGCTTGGAAGTCTGGAAACCATTCATTGCGGCTATTAATGGTGTAGCCACTGGTGGAGGTCTTGAGCTGGCTATGGCTTGTGATCTCAGGATTGCCGCAGACACTGCCCGTCTTGGCCTGATGGAGACGAAACAGAGTCTCATGCCTGGCTGGGGAGGTACCCAGAGATTGCCAAGACTTGTGCCCTTTGGTAAGGCCCTGGAGATACTGATGACTGGTGATTTTATTGATGCTAAAGAGGCCCTGCGTATCGGACTGGTCAATCAGGTAGTTCCCACGGGTGAGCTTTTGAATGCTGCCACCAATTTGGCAAACCGCCTCTGTGAGAATGGGCCTCTGGCAGTTCGGGCAGTCAAGGAGGCAGCTTATAGGGGAGTACGTATGACTCTGGACGAAGGATTAAAGCTGGAAAGCCTCATGATACAGAATCTGTTCCAAGCCGAAGATGTCAAAGAGGGCCCTCGCGCCTTTGCAGAGAAGAGGAAGCCGGTTTATAAGGGAAGGTAGGTTATTCAAGGAAGGAATACTTTAAGCTATCCTTATTCTTTTTTGGCCGGTGCCGGATTAATATAACCTGTAAGCAATGTCTTTGGTACGGCATCTTCCAGTTCTTCTATACTGAACATACCGTTTTCCACGGTTTTGAAGATCGTCCGAACCTCTATAGGTTCAGAATAAATAGAGACCCTCCCTTTTTCAACATGGAATATCTGACCATTAATGTTTGCCGCTGCATCGCTTGCTAAGTAAGCAACCATGGGCGGAACGAATTGCGGCCCAGGCATGTTCATGAAGCCATCGTACTGTTCCTTCGACATCAGGCCCGCCTCTAATCTTTTCTTTATTCCGGCCTTTACTTCTTCAGTCATGGTCATTCTTGTTGCCGCAATAGGTGCGATGCAGTTGACCGTTACACCATACCGGCCCATTTCCCGGGCAGTTGCCCTAGTCAGGCTGACTATACCCCCTTTGGCAGAAGCGTAGTTGGTCTGTCCTACCGAGCCTCGCCATGCATCAGAGGTAAAGTTTATAATCCTGCCGGAGCGTTGTTCTTTCATTTTTACACAGGCATGACGGCACACATTGAAGGTTCCCTTTAAATGAACGGAAATCACCGTATCCCAATCATCTTCGCTCATATTCCATATCATCCGCTCTCTGAGCACACCTGCGCAGTTTACCACAATGTCTAGCTTGCCGAAGTTATCCACACAGGCATTTATCATATCTTCGGCTGCCTTGAAATCGGTCACAGAATTAAAATTCGCGGCGGCCTGCCCGCCTTTTTCTTTAATCTCCACAACCACCTGTTCTGCAGGAGCAAGATCACTGCCGCTACCGTCCCTTGCCACTCCTGCATCTGCAACCAGTATACTGGCACCCTGCCCAGCCAGATATAACGCTGCTTCCCGGCCGATTCCCCTGCCGGCACCTGTCACCAATGCTGCCCTTCCTTTCAATTTTTCATTCATGATTTGGCTCCTTTGTCTTTATTATTACTGTTGCTTTTCCAGGAGTGGTTTTCTCACCCTTTTCGTTTTCTACCCAAACCTCACATTCTACGAAGTGTTCATCGTTTTCAACACCTTTATTGGTAACTTTCCCTTTACACCAGTGACTTACCTTTTCCTCAACAGGCTCGGTTAAGGATTTCATCATAATCGGATAGTCCATTGTACGAAACTGACAGGAGAATTTCCTCAAAAAGCCTTCTTCACCTATCCAATCGGTTAGCATCTGTACCAGCCAGGCACGTTTAAGCTGACCATGGACTATAGGTCTTCCTACGCCTTGGGACTCGGCAAAGGTAAATTCATAATGCAAAGGGTTAAAATCACCTGACGCACCTGCCCATTTCACCAGCATCTGTGAGGTAGCTGTTTTCGACAATGAAGGTATCTCAGTCCCTATTTCCACATCTTCCCAGTATAGTACTTTTCTTCTCATAGGATAATCACCTCCGCCTACCGTTTGCTCCAAAGGAAATTTTTCATTTTTCAGGACGAACTAAGCAGTTGATTTGTTGAGTTTGCTATCTATTGATTAATGTTTGGCAAGCTAATGCCACTAGGGTACCATGCTGGTTAGTGTAGGAGGTTTCGGTTACTGAGATTACAAGCGTTCCGCCCTTACTTTCCCGGGTGTATATGTCGGATATTTTTGCCACAGCAACAAGGGTGTCACCGAAACGCACGGGTTGGCAAAACTCAAATTCGATTCCACCGTCTACAATACGGGGATACCCCGCATTGATCAATGCCATAATTAATTCATCCCTGATTGCCGGTAAGAAAGGCATCGGTGAATCCCACTTTACAGGCCAGCCGAAAAACCCAGGCGGGGCAATGATTGAACCATACCTGGAATTTCTGGCATATTCATCGTCCCAATATAGAGGATTTTTATCCCCTACGGCATCGGCAAATTTTCTGATGGCCCCTCTTTCCACTTCAAGGATCATTGGTTGCCCTGACTTGCCTATGAGCTTGGTTACTTCTTCCGTAAGCACCAGATGTCCCTCCTCCTTATTTCACGTCTTGATTGCATGGATTCATAAATTCTGGAAGCATACACGAGAGCTTTGGAAAAGTAGAAAAGTGGAAGGGGCGGAAAACTGCGAACGGTTTGCCCAAAATAGCCCAGCACGTATTCCACATCGTGCCATGGCCTGTTCTTTTTCCCCATCAATGCACTGTGCCCGCAGTAAGCATATCCGTTCAGTTCTCCAATGTCAGAGACAATGCTGGCTCTAACAGGGTTCAAGTGTATATAGCGAACCAATTCCCTCAGATAGGCATCTTCCTGGCAGATAACGGATTTGTACCGATTCTGAAAAAGGTGACCATGGCGCTTGTGCCGGCGATTGAAACTAATCGCGTATCCGGTAAGCAGTCTTCTCATCAATCCAGCAACCGGCTCCGCCCCAGTGCGAAACAGAAAGTGAGCGTGGTTCGGTTCGGTATCAAAACCCACGCATAACACGCAGTTTTCGTATCCGGAAGAAGGATTGCGAGGTGCTCTATAAAGTCCTCGTAATCTTCCCGCTTCAGGAATATCTTGCGACGCTCTATCCCCTGGATCATGATGTGGTGCAAAACACCGGGCGCGTCAAGACGAGCTAATCTAGGCATGCACTCCTATATCCAACAAAAACCCTCCTATGTCAACTTACTTTCTTACCAGCGTCCCCCATTTCCACGCTTGCGGATCCAGTGCGCTCCCGGCGGATAGACCGTGACTGAACCGGCGGTGACGGTGAACAGTCGCTTCTGAATAGAAGAGTCAGCTCTCGTAGGCCAGATGCGGAGCGGATGTGGCTCTAACGACCGAACTCACCTGCCGACAACACTGCGGAGTACTAAACATTGAAAAACCACCTGCTTAAATGCAGGACAGAGCCTTTCAAAAATCGCCACGCTGTTGGCGGTCAGGTTGACCCCATGGTTAGGCGACTTTTCTATACAAGAAGCGACTTTTCCGACAAAATACCGGGATGACATCTATCTCAGATACCAGCCGTTTCTCTGTCGTCAAAAAGCGCCGATGCGATTATGCGCCCGCCGACATCAGTGCTCGCTCTGCAACTTCCGGAAGCTCGATAGATGCAAACATTGACGCAGGGTATAGATAGCCGTCAGGCTCTGACTTGTCCTCATCAATGACGCGGAACATATTGTGCGACTCCGCTTCTGCATCTGGCAGCGTACGGTATACTTTGCCCAGAAGCAGGCTTGCCGGATTGCTGTCGTTGTTGATACAAATCACAAAATTACTCATCGAATCACTCTC
>PFIF01000228.1 GCA_002782605.1 Deltaproteobacteria bacterium CG_4_8_14_3_um_filter_43_13
TGGCCACCAATAACCTGGGAAGGATCTGGGAAGGAAATATTATCAGGATTGTCCCTTCTGAAAAACTCATGAAGGAAGAACAGGCTCTGACAGAAAAAAAGAAAGGAACAGAAGAGATTGAAGAATTATTTACGGAGATAATCCCTATAAACTATGCCCTGGCTAAAGATATTTTACCCCAGATACAGAACAAGTTATCTGAAAGGGGAAAAGCCTCTGCTGATGAAAGGACAAATTCTCTGGTCATCACCGACATTAAAGGGGTTGTACCGAAAGCAAAAAAGATGATAGAGCAGTTAGATACTCCAACCCGTCAGGTACTGATCGAGCCAACTCGTCAGGTACTGATCGAGGCAAGGATAGTACAGACCAATCCGACATTTACAAGAGAGCTTGGCATTCAATGGGGCGGGCAATATGGTCCAAGAGGTGTTTCGTCGGGCACCTATACCGTTTCAGGGACAGCAGGCAGTAACTATGCTATAAATCTCCCCCCCAGTTTAATCCATGGAGGATTGGGCGCCGCCTTTGTAAATTCTTCAGCAATACTGGATTTAAATCTTACAGCTATGGAAAAGGATGAAAAGATAAAGATTATATCGAGACCAAGTATCGTAACAATGGACAATAAAGAGGCTAGTATAGAGCAGGGGGTGCAAATTCCTTATGTCGAAATGACCAAAGAAGGGACACCAGCTACAACCTTCAAGCCTGCTACCCTATTACTGAAAGTTACCCCCCATATTACGCCCGATGGAAGTATTCAAATGAAGGTCAAGGCAAGGAAAGATCAGAGGTCTTCCCAAACAGGATATGGTGGACAATCGGGCATAGATACCAGAGAAGCAAACACAGAGGTCATTGTAAGAGACAGAGAGACTACCGTAATAGGTGGAATTTATGAAACGACGCAGATTGATGCAGTAAGCGGCGTCCCGTTCTTCTCAAAGATTCCTATCATTGGGTGGCTGTTTAAGAGTAAATACAAAAAGGACGAGGTAACTGAACTCCTGATATTTATCACCCCCACTATTGTCAGGCAAAAACCCGTCAACTAAAAAGACCATCATATCTACTAAATATGGATCATCTCCAAATTAGTTGGTAAAATCATAACATAAGGATTCAAGGGGTCAAGGGGTCAAGGATTCGAGTTAAATTGGTTAGAAAACAAACACTTGAACCCTAGAATCCTTGAATCCTCGAACCCTTTTAACAACCAAATGGGAGAAGAATCCTAAATATTAATATTGCAGACCCAGGTGACCATTATGTTAAGGTATCTTACAGCAGGCGAATCACATGGAAGCTCTCTGACAGCCATCCTTGAAGGCATACCCGCTGGTTTGAGCGTTCGAGAAGATGATATAAATATTGATCTTGCCCGGAGGCAGATAGGCTACGGTCGGGGGCAGCGGATGGGGATAGAAAAGGACATAGTCAGGATAACCTCCGGGGTTCGATGGGGCAAAACTATAGGGGCTCCAATAACTCTGGTGATACAGAACAAAGAGTGGGAAAAATGGAAGACAGAGATGTCTATATCCTCTCAGTATGAAGGGAAAGGGATTCGTCTTAACAGGCCTCGACCGGGACATGCTGATCTTGCCGGTGCTATCAAATACAATCAAAGGGATATCAGAAACATTCTTGAACGGGCAAGCGCAAGGGAAACTGCCTGTCGAGTTGCCGTAGGGGCTGTAGTAAAATGTCTTCTTAAGGAATTCGGCATTAAGGTAATCAGCCATGTAACTGAAATAGGAGGAATAGGGATCAGTGTCCAAAATCTAACCCCTGAGGATGTGTACAGAAGGGCTGAGGCTTCGGAGCTGAGATGTATTGATGGCGATGCCGAAAGAGAGATGAAAGCTAAAATAGATGAGGCAAAGGCCAGGGGAGATTCCCTTGGAGGGGTATTCGAGATAGTAGTCACAGGTGTACCTGTTGGGTTGGGAACTTATACACAGTGGGACAGAAAACTCGATGGAAGGATAGCACATGTCCTGATGAGTATACAGGCAATCAAAGGAGTAGAGATTGGTTTAGGGTTTGAGTCTGCCAGGAGATGGGGGTCTCAGGTTCATGATGAGATATACTATAAATTACCAGCCAGAGATGACAAAGGGTTATCTGAAGTACCTTGTGACATAGAAGCTCAAGGGTCTAAACCAAAGGAGGGTTTTTACAGAAAGACAAATAATGCAGGGGGTATTGAAGGAGGAATCTCTAATGGGGAACATATAATTGCCAGGGCTGCTATGAAACCCATTCCCACTTTACCCAAACCTTTAAAATCAGTAGATATTGATACCAAAGAGAGCTTTAATGCCAGTGTGGAGAGGTCTGATACCTGTGCTGTTGCAGCCGCAGGAATAATCGGCGAAGCAGTGGTAGCCATTGAAATTGCCAATACCTTCTTAGAAAAGTTTGGAGGGGATTCTGTTGAAGAGATACGGAGAAATTATGAGGGGTACCTGAACTACGTTAAGAATTATTGATCAGATATTTTAAAACTCATCGATGAGCTGCAAAATGTCGGGAGAGCTATTTGTTTACTTGTTATACGTAAGACATTGTCACAAATCAATATCGCCTAATGAGCTCGTAATACAACTGAAACGAATCACTTGTGACAAATTGTAGTTCATAAGAAGTAAACAAATAGCCCTCCCGACAATGGCTGAAAGGCATGATTCAAATGAGTTTTCAAATTTCTGATTGATAGTTTTGGGGAATTTTGTAACGATGGAGAAAATGAAGTTCAACAAGAATATAGTACTGGTAGGATTTATGGGGACGGGGAAAACCGAGGTGGGGAGAATTCTGGCAAGGGATTTTTCCTTTGAATTTATTGATACTGATGATGTAATAGAAAAAAGACTCGGCATCAAAGTGCCCGAGATATTCAAAAAGTATGGAGAAAGTTACTTCAGAGAGATAGAGAGAGAGGTAGTTAATGACCTGTCAGATTTGAAGGGGTTGGTTATCGCCACTGGTGGAGGGGTGGTAATTAATCCTGAGAATATCAATGACCTGAAAAAGAATGGTATAGTAATATGCCTAACAGCAACCCCGGAAGCGATCCTCTCACGGGTAATGGGAGATGATGATCGTCCATTATTAACTGTCTCTGGTAAACTTACCAAAATCAAGGAACTGCTAAAATCAAGAGAAGCATTTTATGCTAAGGCTGATGTGACCATTGATACCACAGATAGAGAGGTTTTAGATGTTGTTAAGGAAATCAAGGAGGTATTGTAATCCTTTAATATGATCAGAAAAGCAAGGGTAGGAGATATCAAAGAGATTCAGGATTTAATAGGGGTTTATGCTAAAAAGGGCGAGATGCTGCCTCGTTCTTTGAGTGAGCTTTATGATAATGTCAGAGACTTTAGTGTTTATGTGGACGAAAAGGCAGCCAATATCATTGGCACATGTGCCATGCATATCTGCTGGGAAGACCTGGCAGAAATCAGATCTCTCATCGTACGTGAAGACTTTTGGGGCAAGGGTATTGGTGCTAAACTTGTAGAGACCTGCCTATCTGAATGTAAAACTCTAGGCATATATAAAGTCTTTGCCTTGACATACCAGACCGAGTTCTTCAAAAGACTGGGATTCGAGATAATAGACAAATCTGCTCTCCCACACAAGATATGGGCTGATTGTTTAAAATGTATTAAGTTTCCTGATTGTGATGAAACTGCTATGGTTTTAAATCTTTAAAAAGAACCTTCGCCTCTTCGATAGAGTCATCATGGCAAAGCTTTTTTCTGGAGTTTCCTGAGTTTTTATCCAAAGTCAAAAGACAGTTGAAAGTCATCGATGGTACTCTTTTTAATTTCGCTTACCCTGGAAGAAGCCAACCTTACAACTTCAGCATTGATCCCTTCTGTGAAATCCACATCATCCAGGTTCCTCGAAAGTCTGTCCTCTGTCTTTATCAAGGCATGATCCTCTTTCAACGTCCTGGCAATATTGGAAAGTTTTACGTTAAAAAATCAAAGCTATTATACTCAGGAATCTCCAAACTTTCCCAAAAATGTTGCCTTCTACTTCTATAATTTTTTCCCTCATTTATTTCAATGGGCTAGAAACACTGTGTATAAAAACTCAGGAAACTCCAGGTTTGTGAGTGCGAGCAATGCCCGAGATGTAAGGATATTATTCTTTAATAATCTTATCCCCCCCCCTATTGACCTTAAAGACTTAGTGATTATTTTTTAAAAAAAGGATACAGCAAAAAATTGAAAGATAGAAGAAGATGTTGGGGGGGAAGAGATATTTAAAACCCTGAATGATACTGTCAGGGGTAAAACTAAAAGGAGGTTAAAAATAATGCAAGTTACCAGATGGAGACCTTTTAAGGAGTTAGAGACATTGAGAGGTGAGATGGATACATTATGGGATAGTTTCTTTGGCGAGAGAACCCCTGTAATTCGAAAACAAAGCGAATGGATTCCTCCCATTGACATCTCAGAGACAAAAGAGGCTGTAGTAGTGACTACAGAAGTACCGGGAATAGACCCTAAAGATGTCAATATTTCTTTTACGCAAGACATGCTGACAATAAAAGGAGAGAAAAAGCAGGAAAAGGAAGAGGAGGGAGAAAACTATTACAGGGTTGAAAGAAGCTATGGTTCTTTTTCAAGGTCCTTCAGGATTCCTGTTTCTGTCAAGGAGGGCGAGATTAAGGCACAACATAAGGGTGGTGTGCTAAAGATAACCTTGCCAAAGGCTGAAGATGTAAAACCCAAGGAGATTGAAATTAAGGTGGAATAGTTTCAGCTTTTCCTTCTCTTACCCCCCCCCTAAACATTTGAGTTCAGGAGCTGTTAGTGGGTACGTGAAAATCACCAGTTGTCTATTTACATAAGGGGCAGCATATTGAAACTGCCCCTTATGTTTTGGGGCACCTATCTCATCTTACTGACTTCGATAATCTTAAAAGTAGGACCAATAGGGATTCAAGATTAAGGGCTCAAGAGGAAAAAGGTGAATTGATAAACAGAATTCTTGAGGTCATAGACAACTTTGAGATGACCATAGACTCAGTTAAAAACTATAGACATAACCTCTTCTTTGATGGTATACTGTCTATATACAGACAACTCATCTCGGTTTTAAGAGAGGGTATCCGTTCACAGTTTACGGTTTGCAGTTAACAGTTGGCAAAAATGCTTCAAGCTTTATATAATTACAACAGTAAGCTTAAGCTTGCTGTTGTAATGCCTGCTGCTGTAATTACCGTGAACGATAAACTGAGAACCGTGAACGGTTGCAGAAAAGTCTGGTGTCTGAAGTCCAGTGTCTGAATTGCGGGTAGCTGTAAGAGAAGTTGAGGATTAAGAAATATGGCGATAAAATATAAAGACTACTATGAAATACCGGGTCTTAAAAGAGACGCATCAGCAAAAGAGATAAAGAATGCCTATAGAAAGCTGGCCAGAAAGTATCATCCAGATGTCAATCCTGACAATAAGGAAGCAGAAGAGAAATTCAAAGAGATAAACGAGGCCAATGAGGTTCTGGGAGATCCTGGAAAGAAGACCAAATATGA
>PFIF01000290.1 GCA_002782605.1 Deltaproteobacteria bacterium CG_4_8_14_3_um_filter_43_13
CACACTTTCCCTCCCCCACATCAAAGATGATCTTTTGAGGGCGAAAGGCTAATGCGTTATTGAAAATCCTTTTTATAATAGAACAGGAGATCTTTGGAAGGTAGATGTCACTATTTTCTTCTACCTGACCAAGGTCGTTATCAATATCTATCAGTTCCTCGGATCTGTATTTCTCAATTATATCATTGGGTGGATGCCCTACAAACCCCACCTTCAAAATCTAAAGCTCCTTTGATTAAATTGGACCTTTTCTATTCCCCATTACTCCCCTGTTATATATCAGACATTGGCTATTTTATCACTGTCAAGAAGATTATTCCAATAATAATTCTGTAATAACCAAAATGCTTAAAACCATAATTCTCTACAATTTTTAAAAATATCTTAACAGCAATCCATGCTGTAATAAAAGCAACTATCAGTCCTAGTCCGAATAGTAATATTTCATGTTTTGAAAAATCAATAGACGTCTTAAACAAATCGTATCCAGTTGCGGCAAACATAGTTGGGACGGCAAGTAAAAAAGAAAATTCAGTTGCTTGTTTTTTATCTAGACCGTTAAAAATGCCGCCTATAATTGTTGCAGCCGCCCTTGATACCCCCGGTATCATGGAAAAACATTGAATAAGACCTATGAAAAACGCATTCTTATAGGTAATGCTTTCAAGGACATCAGTCTCACTTTGTTGGTCGACTATCTTTTTATCAATCAAAATTAGAACTATTCCACCAAATATAAGCGAAACAGCAACAATTGTTGAATTGAATAAATAGGCTTTGATGAAGTCATATGCTAAAAAACCAACAATCGCAGTTGGAATAAAGGCCATACCGAGCTTTAAATATATAGAGATTCCTTGCCAAAATCGTTTAGCATATAGCAATACTATAGCCAGAATTGCTCCAAGCTGTATGGAAATTTCAAAGGTTTTTACAAAAGCATCATCTTGGATTTTCAAGACACCTGAAGCTAATATCATGTGACCTGTGGATGATACCGGAAGGAATTCTGTCAAACCTTCTATGATGGCGAGAACAATTGATTGAATAATATTCATTTTGTTCCATTATGGGTTAAGATGACTTTGGTGTCCACCAAAGTCATCTTAACCCAGTTAGTCTACTATCTTAAGTTCCCTCTTTTCTTTTCTTTTCCCTTTCCCTGCCAACAGGTTTTGATTGAACATAGCGTTCTTTGTAATAACGGAATTTATGATAAAATAGATTATAACCGACTTTTCCCATTCTTTACTCGTATCAAAATTACCTATTCTGGTCTGATATTTTGCCCTAAGACTTCTAAGGGAGGCCTCATCGAAAGCAAGTATCTGCTCAGCTATTTTATTCAAGGCTTTTTCGATCATCTCTCCTTTCCTCCCTCAGACTATTCTGATTCCTCTTTGCTCTTAGTACCCTTACTCTCAGCTGGTTTTCTCCTTTTAGTAGTCTTCTTTTTGGTAACAGTTGTCTGTTCTATCTGCTCATGGGTTTCTTTAGCTTTTAGTTTTTTCGCCTTTTTCCTTCGTCGTCTTCTTCTTGCCAGTTCCCTATCTTTCTCTCGCATACAGAAAAACCTCCTCCCTCTTGACTCCTTCAGTTATCTTCAAAACAACACTTTTAAATCTCCTCTGAACCCCCTTCATATTCTTCTTTATTCAACCGATTAATCGACCACCATCGAGTCACTCTGTCTCCTTTGTAAATCAGGATAGTATCAGCATTTCCTTCGCTTATATCTCTGTATATTTGATCCAGTTCGTCTTTATTAACTATATTACATCCAAGAACCTTTTCCCTGTATATCCTTACCAGATCCAGGCCCTCGGATTCAGCATAGACCTTGATCTTTTTTTCCTGCACTTCCAGATTAGGATTTGCCTCCTTAATTCTACCGGTAGGGGCTTTAATGTAACCAATAGCCTTTATCTTTTTGTCCTTCATATTATACGCTGCCCTCTCCCCTCTTACTTACTTGAGTGCCTCCAGATAGAACGAGTCCTTTTATTAAGGACAACTTAAAACCTTTGAATTTCTCCTGATACTCGTCAAATTGTTGTCGTTCCTGTGGAAGCAGGAATACAGTCTTTTCAAAGGTGCTCTGGATTCAGGGTCAAGCCCGGAATGACAAAGACGGCATTTTCAAAAGTCTCAACTCAACTATAATTGACTACATTTATATTAATCTTTATCATAAGTCAAAGAATTTTATTGCTGGGTAATGTATCATCCCACCATCCCTTTCTTGACAACAGAACGTAAAACTAGTATCTTCCAATGATAGGTAATATCCGTTGTCGTTAGTCAATTGTATGTGAGTTTACAAAAAGTTGGATAGGAAACAGTGGTAATAGAAAAAAATAAAAAAACATATACTGCTTATCGAAAGGGAGATCAATATGGAAAGGGAGAGATTGGGAAGAGGGACGATCCAAGTTTATACTGGCAATGGGAAGGGGAAGACTACTGCTTCTTTGGGCTTGTCTCTCAGGGCAATAGGACATGGATATAGGGTTTACATGATACAATTCATGAAAGGTGATATTGAATACGGTGAGTTGATATCATCAAAAAAACTGCTTGCACCTTATTTGACCATTAAACAGATGGGAAGGGCTGACTTTGTCAATAGAGAAAATCCCGAGAAGGTCGATGTTGACTGGGCTAAAAAGGCATTCAAGCTAGCCCAAGAAGTAGTTTTGGGTGGAGAATACGATGTGGTCATACTGGACGAGGTCAATGTAGCTGTTGACTTCGGATTGGTTGTGCTTGAAGACCTGTTGGAGTTGATGCGAGATAAGCCAGAAAATGTAGAACTGGTCTTAACTGGCAGGTACGCAAAACCTGAAGTGGTGCAAAAGGCTGACCTGGTCACGGAGATGCTGGATATAAAACACTACTATGCGGGAGGGATAGAGTCTAGAAAGGGTATAGAGAGATAGAGTTAGGGGTTTCTAATTAGTCTTTTACAGTCATGCAGCTTTGCCGGTTGAACGCATTAATCGCCATCTGAGCACCTTGCGTAATGATAGAAGCTAGCGCTTTTTCTCCTAAATGGACTAGTTCAGGAAGGAAATCCAACTGTTCTTGCTCAAAAGAACCGAGGACATAGTCTTTGGCTGTTTTATTGGTGGTTGGACGGCCAATACCTAGCTTCAATCTTAAGAAACTGTTTGTTCCCAGGATACTGATGATTGACCTAACACCATTGTGCCCGCCATGCCCTCCCTTTTCTTTTATCTTAATTTTTCCAAATTCCATATCCAAATCATCATGCACAACAATTAAAGCTTCTGGGTCTATCCCAAAATAGTCTAACAGCTTTTTTACTGTTTCACCACAGAGATTCATATAAGTCAAAGGCTTAGCCAAAATTACCCTTTGACCAATTATAAACCCCTTGCCGATTATGGAATTGAATTTTCTCTGAGAAAATTCAATATTATTCTCTTGTGCCAATCTTTCAACTACTAGGAATCCAATGTTATGTCTGGTTAGTTTGTAATACTCACCAGGGTTACCAAGCCCAACTACCAATTTCACCAAGAATACCTTAATTATTTTTCAGTAACCACCCAGTTTGTCTTGGGGAAAAATAGAAAATTTCCTTTTCTCTCTTCTGCGTTATCAAGGACTTTTCAAGAAGTCTTAACTAATCTTATTTATTCTCCTTTTCTTCTTTATCCCCTTGCTCTCCTCGGTTTTCTTCAATACCCATCTCTTCTTCCGCTTCTTTCATAACAGTGGGAGTTGAAACAGCCGCTACAACAAGACTTAAATCTTCCAAAATCTCAACCCCCTCATCCAGACTAATCTCACCCAGATGAATTGAATCGCCGATCTCTAAATTGCTGACATCAATCTCAAAACGTCCTGGGATTTTTGAAGGCAGACATTTCACTTCAACCTCCCTTTTAATCTGCTGTAAGATTCCTCCAGCTTCCACACCTTTGGCCTTGCCAATAAGGTGAATAGAAATAGGCACTACGATTTTTTCACTCATATCAACTTCATAAAAATCCACATGGAGGCAATTCCTTTTTACAGGGCCTACTTGTATATCCTTTAGCACAACTGTCTTCTTTTCTTCGTTTTCACCAGCTTTAATAGTAAGGTCAATTAAAGTGCTTTCTATGGCCTCATCAGTCATTATCCTATTTAAAAGAAGGGAACTTAAACTAAGAGGGATAGATTCTTTCTTATGGCCGTAAAGAATGGCGGGGATTAATCCTTCTCTTCGTAGTTTTTTAACAGCACTTTTGCCACATTCGGTACGTAAATCTGCATTTAAACTGACTTGTTTCACTCTTTCCTCCCAGAATCGCTTCTAATAATTCTAATAATACTTCAAGGTCTCTTAGACAAATAACCTGCTTACGGAACCCTCTTCATGGATACTTTTTACAGCTTCACCCAGAAGCTCTGCAACAGACAGCACCTTTATTTTTTTGCAAGACTTTCCATCTTCCCTCAATGGAACAGTATCAGTCACAACCAGTTCCTCTATAGCGGAATCTTTAATTCTACTTATGGCTTGACCAGAAAGAACAGGGTGGGTACAACAGGCATAGACCTTTATCGCCCCTTTTCGGGACAAAGCATCAGCCGCCTGAGTAAGAGTACCCGCGGTATCAACCATATCATCCAAGATAACAACCTTTTTGCCATCAACTTCACCAATAATATTCATTACCTCTGCTGCGTTAAAATCTACCCTTCGTTTATCAATAATGGCTAACGAAGAATTGAGTCTTTTTGCAAATGCCCTGGCCCTTTCCACTCCTCCGGCATCTGGAGAAACAACAATTAGATCATTTTGGAATCTTTCCTTTATATATTTCAAAATTACGGGAATAGCATATAGATGATCAACAGGTATATTGAAGAAACCTTGAATTTGACCTGCATGAAGATCTACAGTAAGAACCCTGTCTGCTCCAGCTGCTGCAATAAGGTCGGCCACTAACTTTGCTGTTATAGGTGCTCTTGGAGATACCTTTCTATCCTGTCTGGCATACCCATAGTATGGCAGGGCAGCGGTTATCCTTCGGGCGGAAGCTCTCTTAAGGGCATCTATCATTATCAGGAGTTCCATAAGGTTTGTATTGCCTGGTGTACATGTGGATTGGACAACAAAGACATCCATCCCTCGAACACTCTCATCTATTTCTACTGCTGTTTCTCCATCACTGAAGCTTTTAACTCTGACTTTGCCCAATGGGATTTCCAAGTATTGGCATATCTTTTCAGCCAAAGCGATATTTGAATTTCCAGAGAAAAGTCTTAATTTATTTAGCATAACAAAAATTCCCTTCTCTTCGTTTATTAATAGAATGACCAATGTTAATACTCAGGTTGCTTAGGCTGAAGGCTGTTAGTCACTGCGCATTGAGCTAATTAGGTTGTTTAGACTGTAGGCTGTAGTAAGCTAATAGTCTATAACCTAAACTTCAGCCTATCCACCTGAGCAGTTACTGATATGGGAACTCACAAAATTGATGAACTCGTAAAAAGTCACATTTCCCCTCCCCTTGTGGGAGGGGATGAAGGGGAG
>PFIF01000159.1 GCA_002782605.1 Deltaproteobacteria bacterium CG_4_8_14_3_um_filter_43_13
CTATGTTGCCCCCTCCCCTTAATCCCCTCCCACCAAGGGAGGGGAGACATTTTTGGTAAAGTTATTTATGAGTCAAAGCACTAGATGCTATCTGTATGGGTAAGATGTGCAGAAAGCACAATTTTGATTCGCTCGGAATCAGTAGCTGGATGGCTGGGATAGTGTATCATACATTGGGAACCAACATCACTTACAGGGATGATGAGAAGGAGAATCTTTTTTTAAGAGATAGAGAATTAGTTGGCGAGAGAGATGCATTTCATAAACTTCATAATTCCATGGAAGATGCTCTTAATAAAACCAAGTACTTTAAGAATTATAATGGCGAGTAAGAGTCTTGAGACGAAGAATGCAAGGATGCACCTGCATTGAGGCAGGTTAGACCGGGACTGCCAGGAAGCAAAATGGCATTGTGTTTGTGGATTCTAATAAGTGTATGGGATGTCGTGCCTGATTGGGTTTTGGGTACGGGTTAAAAAAATGAAAGGAGTGGATATTATGGCTTGTATCAAATCAACAGGAGCTTACGTCCCTTTTCATCGGCTGAAAAGGGAGGAGATTGGTCGAGCGTGGGGCAGTGGCCCCTTGAGTGGCGAAAAAGCGATTGCCAATTATGACGAAGATAGCATTACCATGGCCGTAGAAGCAGGAATGGATTGTTTATCCGGCTTCAATCGAGAGGAAATCAATGCCTTGTATTTTGCCAGCACTACTGCCCCGTATCGGGAAAAACAGGCAGCAGCCTTAATTGCCAATGCCCTGGCTTTACCGCGGAATATTTCTACAGCCGATTTTTCCGGTTCCTTGAGGGCGGGTACAAATGCCATCATGGCAGCCATGGATGCGGTTTCTGCAGACCCTTCAAGGAATGTGCTGGTAATCGCCTCGGATTGCCGGTTGGGTGTGCCTGGGTCGAATTTCGAGCAGGTTTTTGGTGACGGGGCGGCGGCATTGATCGTAGGAAGCAGCGGCAATGTAAGGATTTTAAAAAGCTATAGCCATGCGGAAGAGATTATTGACATATGGAGAACACAGGAAGACAGGTATGTGAAGATGTGGGAGGAGCGTTTCGTCTTTTTAGAGGGATACATTGCTAACGTCCGTGAAGCAGTGACCACATTTTTAAGGGAAGAAGGTTCGACATTAAAAGATTTTACGAAGGTTGTTCTTTTTGCCCCAGATCAGCGCAACTTCCGGGAAGTAGCCAGGATGTTAAGGCTAGAAAAAGAACAGACACAAAACCCTCTATTGGAAGAAGTCGGCAATACCGGTGCTGCTCACGCCTTGATGATGATGGTCAACTCTTTGGAAGAGGCAAAAGCCGGTGACAGGCTGTTGCTCGTAAGTTATGGCGATGGTTGTGATCTTTTTGTATTGCAGGTAGAAAAAGAGTTTTCCCAGAATCCAGAACGGCGGGGGATAAGAGGTTTTCTCAAGTCCAGGATGTTTATCAAGAACTATGAGAAGTATATACAGATGAAAAGACTCATGCAGGTAGAGACAGGACGACGCCGACCGCCAGCAATGTCTTCCGCTTCCGTGCTCCATAGAGATCGAGATATGGTCTTAGGTCTTTACGCAGGTAAATGTAAAGGCTGCGGCAGACTGTTTTTCCCTCCCCAGCGTGTCTGTCTCTATTGCCGTACTAAAGATCAATACGACACAGTGAGACTTGCCGATAAAAAAGGAAAACTTTTCACCTTTTGTAAAGATTTCCTGGCTCAATCAATCGATCCCCCGGTAATAACAAGCATCGTTCATCTGGATTTAGAAGAGGGAGTCAGAGTCTTTTGTACCATGAGTGATCGAGACCCTGACACTGTGAAAGTGGATATGCCTGTGGAGATGACCTTTAAGAAAATAAGCGAAGCAGAAGGATTTTTTAATTATTTTTGGAAATGCAGGCCCGTAAGATAACAGTGTCAGGTCGTAGTCCTTTCGTTATGAAATCCAAAAGATCAGCAACAACCTTAAAATGAGGAGAGGATATCTATGAGAGTCGATGCTATTAGAGATAAAGTTGCCATAATTGGTATGGGTTGCACTAAGTTTGGAGAAAATTGGAATAAGAGTGTGGATGACATGATCGTGGATGCTGCGTACGAAGCCTTCAGCGATGCAGGCATCTCTCCTGACGACGTTCAGGCAGCATGGATGGGGACTATGGCTTCAGGGTTGGGAGGGATAAGTATTGGCATTCCATTGAAATTTCGCAATATTCCTATAAGCAGGGTGGAGAATGCCTGCGCTACCGGTATGGATGCCCTGAGAAACGCCTCCATGTCCGTAGCTTTAGGGATGTATGATATTGTTCTCGTAGTTGGCGTTGAAAAATTGAAGGATAGCGGTTTGGGTGGCTTGCCCGAATTCTTCAGCCATCCCGTATATGGCCAGGGATTTACTGCGCCAGGACGTTGGGCACTGGCGGCCACCAGATACTTTGAGATTAATAATATCCCACCGGAAGAGGGGAAAAGAGCTCTGGCGAAGATTTCTGTAAAGAATCACCACAATGGAAGTATGTCTCCCAAGGCCCATTTTCAACGAGATATCACATTGGAGCAAGCACTAAATGCCCCGATAATCGCATGGCCTTTGGGCCTTTTTGATTGTTGCCCTACGACTGACGGAGCGGCTGCAGCACTAATCTGTCCTGCGGACATGGCTCCTTCTTTTACACAGGATTACGTGTTAATAAAAGGGTTCGGGTTGGCTATGGGACCAGGATTGGGAAAAGAGGATATAGATTTCAAGTATGATCGCTTGCCTGAGACTATAGCTGCAGGGCAGCAGGCCTATGCTGCGGCAGGGGTAAAAGAGCCACGTAAAGAGATCAGTTGTGCTCAACTTCATGATTGTTTCACCATAGCGGAACTTCTTGAATACGAGGCACTGGGTTTTAGTGAGCCGGGAAGGGCACTTGATGATGTGGAAGCAGGTACTTTTACCTTAGAGGGAGAGCTACCGGTAAATACTGACGGAGGGCTTAAGGCGTTCGGTCATCCTATAGGTGCAACGGGATTACGTATGTGTTATGAACTTTATCATCAGTTATTGGGCAAAGCCGGTCCCAGGCAGATCAAGAATCCTGCCCTTGGATTGGCTATGGCGCAAGGAGGACATCCAGGAATGCTTATGCCAATCGTTACTATCCTGGGAAGAAAGGACTAATCGACTTATATTGAGATTCCGAGAGAATTCAGGAGTCCGCGGACAGTTATCAGTTATTACATTAACAAGGAAATATCATCATTGAACAACAAATGACAAATGACTGATGACGAATGACCAATCAAAAGAGGAGGTGTCAAAATGGTTGAAAGAAAAGAGCTGAAGAGGGTTATCTATGAGAAGGATGGCAACATTGCAGCGATCACCTTGAATTATCCTGAGAAGTTAAATGCAATGGATTTTCCAGGTGATGGAGGGATTTGTGATAGTTTCTATAGAGATGCACTGGACCTGGCGGAGAAGGATGATGAGATAAAGGTCGTAATGATAAAGGCGGCAGGTAGGGCCTTTTGTGCGGGGCACGATCTCAGCAGGGTGGGGTTTGTATACGGAATGGAGCAGGGGAAACGCGCTGGCCAACAACCGAGGCTGAAAGTTGACAATGCCTGGTTTGACAAAACATTCCGCAGATTGTTTCTCTTCCCCAAGATCACGATTGCCGTGGTACAAGGCATAGCCTTCGGTGAAGGCATTATGATAACCGAGAGTTGTGATCTGGCGGTGGCTTCTGAAGATGCCGTATTCAGTCATAGGGAACAACGGCTGGCATTCGGCGGACAGGTCAGCCCTCTGGCAGTAGTGACTTACGGGTTAAAGAGAGCCCTTGACATTTGGCTGACAGGGAGAGATGTAACTGCTGCTGAGGCTTTGCAGATCGGACTGGTAAATAGAGTAGTGCCAAGAGACAAGCTCGATGAGGAGGCAGACAAGTTAGCTCAGAATCTGGCAACTCTTGGACGCGATGTCATCGCCATAGGGAAGGCATCGCGCCAGCAAACATATTCTCAAATGGGGATACTTGCAGGATGGGATATCGCCGGTTTGACACACACCCTGGGTACAAACGTTCACTGGTATCCCGGTGAGTATAACTTCTTTAAAGAGAGGAGGAACAAGGGGGAGAAGGCTGGTTTTCATGGGCTTCATGACCAGTTTGAGAAAAAAGAATAAGGCTCCATTCCAATTACTGACTTCTCAAATTTGGGGTTTGGCAACTAACTTGATTGCATAGGAATTTCCATTTTTCACCCCCACCCTTCCCCTCCCCCCTTGAGGGGGAGGGCGGGGTGGGGGGTAAGTTCATTGTATGGGATTTCCTTTTTAAATAACTTTAGGCACTTCAAAAACGGATAAGCATGAGGAAATCCGGATGGGAATAACTGCTAAAAAAGTTGCGGAAATCTACAGGGTTAACAGAAAGGAAATGGAACTCCATGCCTGTTACAGCCATAAACGGGCTGTTGAAGCAAGGGATGCAGGCAAGTTTGCGGATGAAATTATCACTGTTAACAGAAACTTAAAAAGCGGACATTTCTAAATTGGCTTGACCCCAGTGAAAAAAGCTATTGACTTTTTTGGGGGTGTGATATAGGGATTTTTTCAGGTGCCCTATCCCCCAGAACCAGCGTAAAGGACAATTGTCACCACCAATAACTAACGGAGGTCGTATGAGCTTGCCCTTAGAAGGAATAAAGGTGTTGGATTTCTCTATAGCCTTAATGGGCCCCCTCTGTGCTCTGATGCTGGGCGATATGGGAGCAGAGGTGGTCAAGGTAGAAAGGCTTACCGGAGAGGCAGTAAGAAGGGGTAAAGCAGCGGGAATGGAAGAGGTCTTTGGATTAGAGGAGGCGGAAGTTGATTCTCCCATGTGGCTTGCCCATAACCGCAACAAGAGAAGCCTCGCCATTGATCTCAAGGACGGGAGGGGAAGAGGGGTAATCGAAAAGTTAGTAAAAGCTGCCGATGTCGTTATCCATAGTTTCCGTCCCGGAACCATGGATAAGATGGGATTGGGTTATCAGGCTTTAAGCAAAATCAAACCTGACATTATTTACTGCTCTTTTTATGGATTTGGTGAAACCGGTTCCCTGGCACATAGGATTGGCGGTGATATGTATTCCCAGGCTTTTACAGGTATGGTCAGTCTTCAGGGCTGCCCGGGTGATCCTCCAACCATGGTTTCTGCGGCCATCGTTGACCATGCCGGTGCCTGGATGGGTGCATATGGAATCATGGTTGCCATGTTTCACCGTACGAGGACAGGAGAAGGCCAGGAACTGGTGATAAACCAGATAGATGTTGCGATGTACCTTCAGATGTCCGAGGCCCATCTTTATCTGATAGATGGGATTAAATGTCAGCGGGCAGGGAGGGCAAGTCCGGTGTCGCCGCCTCCGTATGGCGCCTACCCGGCGGCAGATGGAGATATTATCACTCTTTTCGGCAGCGATCCACTGTGGCCAAGGTTTTGTGGGGTGTTGGGGGCAGAGGAGTTGGCCGATGATCCGCGGTTCAACAATGATAAGTCAAGGTAC
>PFIF01000233.1:0-2098 GCA_002782605.1 Deltaproteobacteria bacterium CG_4_8_14_3_um_filter_43_13
TTCCTGATAATTTTAATTATCAAAGTTGTCAGATAGTGAGCTGAAATTTATAAATAACCTTTGTGTCTTTGTGCCTTGGTGGCGACCTGAGTAGTTACTAGAGTTCTAAGATAATGAAGCGAGAGATGGAGGTGGAATGTGGAGTATCCTTTAGAGGGGATTCGGATTTTGGAGTGGGGTATTTTTCATGCCGGACCGGGAGGTACGGCTATTCTTGGTGATTTAGGTGCAGAGGTAGTAAAAATAGAACAGCGCGGGAAAGGTGATCCAATTCGGCATCGAAGCCGCTTTGGACGAACCTCCTTCGATTTGCCTGGCAACAGAAATCTCTTTTTCGAGGGTTCTAATCGGAATAAAAAATCCATTTGCGTCGATCTGAGCAAGGATATGGGGAAAGAAATTGTCTATCGTCTAGTTCCTCATTTCGATGTCTTTCTGACGAATCTCCGTAGAAGAACCCGTGAAAAGATGGGCATGACTTATGCCGTACTTTCTGATTTACATCGGAGACTGATCTATGTTTCGATTTCGAGTTATGGTCCAATGGGTCCTGACAAAGACCAGGGCGGGTTTGATTTCCAGGGCCAGGCAAGATCAGGGATAATGTACAGCATGGGAGAGCCGGGGACGCCTCCCGTTCTCTCTCAGTTCGGGCTCATTGACCAGGCAACAGCCATCACCGTGAGCCAGGCAATTCTGGCAGCCCTTTTTATGCGGGAACGTACGGGGAAAGGACAGATGGTTGAAACCTCGATTTTGGGGTCTGCCTTGTATCTGTCTTATTTTAATTTATTGAATGCCCTGTGGCTTCATCAGGATGTCCCGCGTCACCGTCGCATGGATACAGACCCCATTCGAAACTACTATCAGTGTAAAGATGGTAAGTGGTTTGCCATTACGCTTCGGCCCAATGGAGATTGGCCCCGCTTTTGTCAGGCTGTAGAGCACTCGGAGTTGGAGAGAGATCCCAGATTTAACACACAGGAAAACAGATCAGAAGAGCATTCAAGCGAACTCATCACGTTGCTCTCCCAGATTTTTTTAGCCAGAACACGTGATGAGTGGTTGGAAGCCTTCAGAAGGTACGACCTCTTTGCCTGTGCGATACACCGACATACTGAGCTTGAGAATGACCCGCAAATACGCGAGAATTACCTGAATGAACTTGATCACCCAACTTTGGGCAAGGTTAATATTCCAGGCTTCCCTGTCCATTTTAGCGAGGCTCGAGCCGGGACAAGAAAGGCCGCCCCTGAACTAGGGGAGCATACTGAGGAGGTTCTGAGGACATTGGGGGGATATAGTAAACACGAGATAGAGCAATTAAAAAAGGAGGAAATCATCTAGAAGTATTTCTTTTTTCAATTTGTGCTCCAAAATATTTATTTAAAAGAAAGGTGGGAAGTAGTATGGAAGAGAAGGATAGTCCAAGGAGACTAATATGTGGTCGACCTAAGTCTCTCATGCAAGCAAAATCACCCCTTTGCTCTGGTTGTCAGCATGGAATAGTAGGGCGGATAATAAGTGAGGTAATAGATGAGCTTGGGATTATGGGGAATGTTGTGGGTATTGGAGGTGTTGGTTGTCATGCTATGTCCATGTTCGTCATGAATGTTGATTTTGTCCAGGCGTTACATGGAAGGGCCCCGGCTGTGGGTACCGGGGTGAAACGTGGATTGAATGGGGAGGCAGTAGTTTTTACCATTCAGGGGGACGGTGATTTAGCGGCTATCGGGATAGGTGATTTAATAAATGCTACGGTCCGAGGTGAAAAGCTTACTACTGTGTTCTTTAACAATGCTGGTTATGGTACAACAGGGGGGCAATTGGCTCCGACGACTTTGATTGGTCAGGTTACAACTACAACGCCTGACGGAAGAGGACCTAATGCCGGTGGTTTCCCGATTCACGTTGCCGAATTAATGGCCGGGTTACCTGGTGTTGTATATTCGGCCCGCTGTGCGGTAAACACATTGGCCCAATTCAAGCGTACTAAAAAAGCGGTAAAAACCGCTTTCCAGAAGCAGATAGACGGTATCGGATACGGCTTTGTCGAGGTACTCTCTGCATGTCCGCCTTTGCTCAATATGAGACCGAC
>PFIF01000233.1:2106-5320 GCA_002782605.1 Deltaproteobacteria bacterium CG_4_8_14_3_um_filter_43_13
GAGAGTGGTTTGAGAAGCACATGCTTGCCGAGTACCCTCTCGGGGAATTCAAGAATGTGAATGAACGAGAGATTAAATATCAGATAGAGAACAACTAGAGATTTAGTGATAAAAAGAATATCAAATTGAGGGTAAAAATGGAGAAAAAAAAGAAGGTCATAGAGGTTGAGATCAATAAAGAATTCTGTAAGGGATGTTCATTTTGTGTTGATTCGTGCCCCAAAGAATGTTTGATAATGGGAGAGGAGATAAACAGTGTGGGGTACAATTTCCCTGTTTTTATAAATCAGGAGGATTGTACAGGTTGTGGGGCTTGTAGTTTCCTATGTCCTGATATAGCCATTGAGGTATATCAGGTTGTCTGATTTCTCTCTTGGGTTAAAGACTTAAGACACAAATTATGTTCAAATATTCTATAGGAGATGATGACCATGGTTGAAAAGATATTAATAAGTGGGAATGAAGCTATTGGTTATGGGGCTATCTTTGCTGACTGTACGCACTACTTTGGTTATCCCATAACGCCTCAGAATGAATTGATAGAGTTTATGGCGAGAGAGTTTCCGAAACTTGGAAGGACCTTTGTCCAGGCAGAGAGTGAGTTTGCTTCTATAAGTATGGTTTGCGGGGCAGCAGCTACAGGTGTAAGGGCTATGACCTCTACGGCCAGCACAGCCTTTAGTCTTATGCAGGAAGGGATTTCTGGGATAGCATCCATGGAGCTTCCATGCCTTATCGTTAATGTTCAGCGTGGTGGTCCTGGAGCAGGAAGTACGCAGCATTCTCAGATGGACTATCTTATCGCAACCCGGGGCGCCCATGGTGGTTACAAGAATATAGTGCTTGCCCCTTTCTCGGTACAAGAGGCATCTGAACTTACCCAACTGGCCTTTTACCTGGCTGACAAATATCGGATTCATGTAATTTTATTGAGTGATGGTATAATGGGGCAAATGTACGAGAGTGTAGAGCTTAAGAAGCTCGAATTTCCACCATTGCCTGAAAAAGATTGGGCGGTGAAGGGCTCTGCGGCTCATAATTATGTACGTACTTTTGTTCACAATTCACCAGGTATAATAGGCTCCTACTATGATTACATGAAGCGTTCTGACGAAAAATACACAAAGATAAAAGAGAACGAGGTTCGTTATGAAACCTATGAAATAGAAGATGCAGAGATAGTCCTGGTATCTTATGGATCCACGGCCAGGGTGTCCCTGAGGGCAATGTATCTGGCCCGTGATGAAGGGATAAGGGTAGGACTCTTCAGGCCAATAACCCTCTGGCCCTTTCCACGTGAAGCAATAAATAAGATAGCCGACAATACAAAGAAATTCCTGGTAGTTGAAGACTGTATGGGTCAAATGATTGAAGATGTGGAATTGGCTGTTGTGGGAAAGGCTCGGATTGGCCTCGTAGGATCCATGGACCGCAACCTGCCGACAGGCAGCGGTATGATCCTTTCACGAAAGGTCTTAGAAAAGATCAAGGCTTTTAACTAGACTCTTTAAGGGGGGAGAGTAATGAGAAAAGATAACGGCAGGACATGTAACGTTGCAATTGCTGGTTATGGAGGCCAAGGTGTATTGATGATTGGGCTATTGATTGCCAGGGCCGGTCTTAAAGAATTCAACCATGTGAGCTGGTTTCCAACTTATGAGACATGGCAGCGAGGGGGAAGGGTATTTTGTGGGGTTGTACTCTCTGACAATCAGGTCATATCCCCCATTATCGCAGAACCCCAATCCTTACTGGTATTTGATGAACCTGCCTTGGACCTTTATGAGGGTAGCGTGGCACCTGGGGGTCTCCTCATTTTTAACAGTTCAATGGTTAAGCGGGAATTGAATAGAAATGACGTAAAGGCAATACCTATTCCTGCTACAGAGCTGGCACAGGAGATGGGGGCTATTCAGGTTTCAAACTTGGTACTTCTAGGGGTGTATCTTAAGATGACGAATGTAATTCCAATTGAAACGGTAGAAAAAACCCTTGAGGATACCCTCCGAAAAGAGCACAAAGACAAGCTGGCACCCTTAAATAAAGAGGCATTGAGATGTGGATATGAAAGGATGTAAAAAAGCTGAAAAAGTCTTCTCTATTTTTTGAAACGAATTGCTAAAGTTGAAATATATTTCTGTAGGGTTATGGAACCTCTATAACCGAATATACTCTTTTTGAAAGTTGAAATTCATTTGAAGTTCAGGAGGTATTTGAAGTGGAAAATGTTGCTAAAGTTGAATCTGTAAATGAAAGTTCTGTTGTAGAGCAGCTCGATTATGTCTTCAATCCCAGCTCAGTGGCTGTAATTGGAGCATCGAACAGGATAGGAACATGGGGTTTTGGAGTAATGAACCGTCTTATTGGCAATCCGAAAAGGAAGGTTTATCCGGTTAATTCAAAAAGCGATGAGGTAATGGGGATTAAGGCATACCGGAAAATCACAGACATACCATATCCGGTGGAGTTCGCAGTTCTTTCAGTGCCTACTACAAAAACCCCTGAAGTTATGAGAGAGTGTGTAGCTAAGGGGGTTAAAGCAGCTTTGGTGATTACAGGGGGACTTGCTGAGTCTGGTGAAGAAGGGGCAAAACTGGAAAAAGAACTGGTGGATATAGCAAGAGAAGGGGGAATAAGATTCATCGGTCCCAATAGTATGGGTCACATAAATACCCATTCCTCATTTTCTACACTGGCATGGATGGAGGACGTTCAACCTGGGCTGGTTGCTTTTCTCTCCCAGAGCGGGACTTACGGCCAGCGTGTGGTTCGCACTGGAACACACGGGGGAATTGGTTTTAGTAAGTTTGTGAGTACTGGCAATGAGGCTGATATCCATCTGGAAGATTACATAGAATATCTTGCCAAAGATGAAGAGACCAGGATTATCGGTGCCTATGTAGAAGGGCTAAGAGAAGGCAGACGGTTCTTTAAATTGGCCAGGGAAATCACACGGGAAAAACCAATAATAATCATGAAGGCTGGTGCCACAAAGGGTTCTGCAAAGGCAGCAAAGTCCCATACTGCATCTTTATCCGGTTCGGACAAAATCTATGATGCTATGTTTAAACAGTCGGGAGTAATCAGAGTAGAGGATGAAGTGGAGTTGTTCGATGTCGTTACCGCCCTGGTTTCTCTTCCTCTCCCCAGAGATAATAGGGTAGGAATTTTAACTGAAGGTGGGGGTATTGGCGTTGTGATGGCTGAAGCTGTT
>PFIF01000233.1:5353-5565 GCA_002782605.1 Deltaproteobacteria bacterium CG_4_8_14_3_um_filter_43_13
TCTGAGACTACCGAGACATTGAGATCTCTTTTGCCTTTACGGTGTTCCTACGGAAATCCGACAGATATTACGGATATGGTTACATCGGGCAGTCTTGTTATATTTTCCTGCCTATGGACAATAATGGAAGACCCTAACATAGATATTGCAATTCTTTTAGGGGGTATTGGGGCAAGTTCTTATTTTTCGAATATGATCGAGAAGGGATCTTT
>PFIF01000120.1 GCA_002782605.1 Deltaproteobacteria bacterium CG_4_8_14_3_um_filter_43_13
ATGATGAAAGAGATATTCAGGAAAAATAGCTTGCCCGAGGATATTGTCTATATGGCAATGATAGAAAGTGGTTTTAACCCGAAGGCCTATTCTCGTGCCCATGCCAGTGGACCCTGGCAGTTCATTAAAGGAACAGGGCAAAGATACGGACTGAGGATTGACAGATGGCTCGATGAGAGGAGGGACCCTGAAAAATCCACCATGGCTGCAGCAAGATACTTGAAAGACCTTTATGATATGTTTGGTTGCTGGTACCTGGCTGCGGCCGCTTACAATGCAGGGGAGAACAAGATTGCGCAAGCGATCGAGAGATATAACACCAGGGATTTCTGGGAGATAGCAAAGCATCCCTATCTGGCAAGAGAAACAAAGGACTTTGTACCTCAACTGATAGCCGGTGTGATTATAGCTAAGAATCCTGAAAAATATGGTTTCGATGACATAGATTACAAGCTTCCCTTTACATATAATAAAGTTCAGATTCCTGATACTACCAATCTAAAGGTCATTGCCAGGGCATGTAAAACGGATTACGATACTATAAAGACGTTAAATCCTGAACTTAAAAAAGGATATACACCCCCAAATTATCCTGATTATGAAGTTAAAGTTCCCATCGGTAGAAAAGAAATATTTGCGAAAAATTTTGCCAAGACAGAGCCTGGCGAGAGATCTACCTTCATAAGACATACTGTCAAAAGGGGAGAAACTCTGTCAAGAATTGCCAGCCTATACGATACCGGTACAAAGCCGATCATGCAGTTAAATAAGATAAAAAACCCAAGGGGTATAAAAGCTGGAAGGACTCTAATTATCCCTGTTGGAAGTTCTAAAATTGCGAAGAGAGACACAGATAAAAAAAGAGGGTTCATCCTTAGTAAGGTTGCAAAAAAAGAATACTTGAATCATGAAAGAAAGGAGATAATATATACTGTAAGAAAAGGGGATACCCTATGGAATATTGCCCAGAGGTACGATCTGAAAACTTCAGAGATTCGAGATTGGAATAAAATGGGGATTAAAGATACTATACACACAGGAACTACTTTAAGATTAATGGTAAAATCGGATCTAAATACCTAAAAATCGGAAATCAAAAGTCGGGATGCGCAAATAGAATAAAACCCATTCACGACTTCCCATTTCCGGTTTTTGATCCGCCTATATTTGTGTTATATGACATTATCATAAGCGGGTTCGCCTAAAAGGAAATTTTTCGTTTTCCAGGACAAGCTATACGGATTTCATCAAGGAACAGGAGGATATTATGAAACACAGATATGGAATAAAGACTTTGATAGGGATAATTATAGCTTCGTTTGTAGTAGGTATAATTGTAGCTTCAGAACTGAAGTTGACACCCTCCTTAAAGGCTATTTCTACTTTTGGACAGGAAAAAGACAAGAATAGTGAAAACAAATCATCAACAGTGCCTGCTCAACTGCCGTCTTTTGTTGAACTGGCAAAAGAGTTAGAACCAGCAGTTGTCAACATCAGTACTACAAAGGTTATCCATAAGGGAAGGCAGGGATTTACACCTTTTCAGGGCCCTTTTGGTGAAAGAAGCCCTTTTAGAGACTTTTTTGATAAATTTTTTGAGGACATGGTTCCCAAGGATTACAAACAAACCAGTCTGGGGTCAGGATTTATTATTGACAAGGATGGTTATATTTTGACCAATTACCATGTGATTCAAGGTGCCGATGAAATAAAGGTCAAACTCTCAAATGAGAAGGAGTTTAAAGCAGAAATAATAGGAAAAGATCCCAAAACCGATATTGCATTAATAAAGATAAAATCATGGAAAGATCTGCCTGTAGTTAAGCTGGGCAACTCGGATGAATTACAGGTGGGGGAATGGGTGATGGCCATTGGAAATCCCTTCGGGCTTGATCATACAGTTACAGCAGGGATTGTGAGTGCTAAAGGAAGGATTATCGGAGCCGGCCCCTATGATAATTTTATACAGACTGATGCTTCTATAAATCCGGGAAATAGCGGAGGTCCCCTGATTAACCTGAAAGGAGAGGTGATTGGTATCAATACCGCTATTATTTCCAGTGGGCAGGGGATAGGGTTTGCAATCCCGATTAATATGGCGAAAGGGCTTATCCCCCAACTCAAAGAAAGGGGAAAGGTAATCCGAGGATGGTTGGGTGTTGTGATACAGAAGGTCACTGCTGAGATAGCAAAGTCATTCGGGTTGAAAGAGGCTGAAGGCGCGCTGGTTGCTGATGTTGAGGAAGGTGGTCCTGCGGATAAAGCAGGGATTAAGCGGGGAGACATAATAATAGAACTGGACGGGAAAAAGATCGACGAGATGAATATGTTGCCAAGGCTTGTCGCAACTCTCAATGTGGGAAAGGAAGCAAAAGTAAAGATTATAAGAGATGGAAAGGAAAATACCTTAAAGGTTATAATCGGAGAATTTCCAGAAAAGGAAATAGTTGCTTCAAGAGAACAAGCAGGAGAAAAACTGGGGATGGTAGTGCAAAATCTGACCCCAGATATTGCAAAACAGTTTGGATACGTGGGTGAAAGGGGGGGGTTGGTAACCGACGTTATTGCAGACAGCCCAGCAGATGAGGCTGGAATAAAACAAGGGGACCTGATAAAAGAGATAAACCGTAACCCCGTTAAAGATTTAGGAAATTATATGGCTATCCTGAGCAAGGTAAAGGGAGATAGCCTTCTTCTGCTTATCAGGAGAGCCGATAGTACACTATATGTAGTGCTTAAGATACCGGGAAAGGAATGATTTAGCTATTCCCTTAACCCTTCAAATGCCTGATTCCACATTTCATTCAAAACTCAAAAAGCAATTCAATATCCTTCTTAAAAAATCCTGCAATATAGATTTGCTGAAGATGGACTCCTTGCCCGGGGATGCATCAAAGCGGAAGTATTTCCGCCTGTATCATGATGAGGGAACTTTGATTGGTGTCTATGGGCAAGATGACAGAGAAAATCGTTCTTTTATATATTTTTGCAAACACTTATACTCCCTGAGACTCCCCGTTCCCATGTTGTACACAAGCAGTATTGATAAAGGGATCTACATAATTGAAGATATGGGAGATGAAACCCTTGCTGAAAGGATTTCATCTCCTTCTATATCCAGAGAAGAGGTACTCTCCCTTTACATACAAAGTGCAAAAGACCTGGTTGACTTTCAGATTTTGGGCCATGTGGGTATTGATTATGAACATAATTGTCACCAGAGCCCGGTGTTTGATCGAAAGAATATCGAAGATGACCTTCGATATTTTATGAATAATTTTTTTGTCCTGGCAGATGATTATTTAAAGATACCCGGAATAGAAAATGAACTAAACAGATTAACAGACATTTTAGCAGGGCATCAGCCCATGTTTTTCCTCTATCGGGATTTTCAATGCAGGAATATAATGGTTCGCCCTGATAGGAGCCTCGGATACGTTGACTTTCAGGCAGGTCGTCAGGGGCCGCTCCAATATGATGTTGCAACCCTACTATATGCTTCTAAAGCAAATATCTCCGATGAAGAAAGAAAAATCATTTTATCCAGTTATTTAAATAAATTGGAAATAGTAATAGCTTCTCGAAAAGGTCCAAAAGGAATTGGGAAAGTTTTGGATTCAGCAAGGCTGGTAACCCGTAACGACTTTATGTCCAGCTATTATTTTTTTGTCCTTTTCAGGATTTTACGGGCATTAGGGGTTTATCTGTTTTTGGCGGTTCAAGAGGGGCACTGGAGGTTCTTAGAAGGGGTCCCTGAGGCATCAAAGAACCTTATGAGTATTTTTTATGGACAAAGCTTTTTAGGTAAGGCTTTTCCCCAACTTCAAAAATTTGCACAACGATTAAGTACAGAAGATGCCTTTCTGTCTCCAACGAAGTTGATAAGTTTAATTAGTTCACGCTGCATCCCCCTTCCGCTACCTGAAGCAGGTATTTGAGTTTGATTCAATGGATAATAAATTGATTGTATCGATTTATAGCTTTGGTTTTAACTATTCCCATACCCTTGAGGATCCACATGGACACGGCGGGTATATGTTTGATTGCCGAGGGTTACCTAACCCGGGTAGGCAAAAAGAATTTCAGGAGTATAGTGGGCTGGATAAACCTGTTGTTGATTATCTTGAGGTTTGTCCAGAGGTTCATCGGTTTTACCACCTGACTCTGGAGCTTGTAAAAAGTCATTGTGAGGCTTTTTCAGCCCGAGGATTTGAACATCTTACGGCATCTTATGGCTGTACTGGCGGACAGCATCGATCGGTCTATATGGCTGAAAGAATCAAAAGGGACTTAACTCTGGCAGGATTTGAGACCGACTGCATACATAAGGAGAGGTTCCGATGGGATATTGCCTTTGCACAGCCTTGTAGAAAGGCATTTATCTTAGCCGCTGGTCTGGGGGCAAGGTTATTGCCTTTAACAAAGGAAGTGCCCAAGGCACTGATTAAACTGGGGGAAGAGGCAGTTATTGACGTGGTATCGAAGAGGCTGATTGAAGCAGGGGTAAAGGAGATAGCCGTTAATACACATTATCTGAGTGAGCAAGTGGAGACGCATTTGAAGAATACGCACTTAAACTGTAACTTTACAACGGTACACGAACCTGAACTGCTGGATACCGGGGGAGGCTTAAAGAATACTGAAGGTTTTTGGGGAAGTGAGCCTTTCTTCATTCATAATGTAGACATCATAAGTGAAACAGATTTAAGGACAGTTTATCGTTACCATTTGGCATCAAAGAATATGGTTACCTTAGTGCTCCAGGAGCGACCCTCAACAAACTATTTTGTTGTCGATTCTATAAATATTATTTGTGGGCTTTACTATTCCCAAAAGGGTCTTATTGATGTCAGAAGGCAGCCCAAAGGGCCGGTTAGATACCTGGCTTTTAGTGGGATTCATGTCGTTTCCCCTAAAATATTTAAGGAGATAAAAGAAGTAGGAAAGTTCTCTATTATCAGCCTTTATCTGAGATTGATAGAAGAAGGTTTTTTGATCTCTGCATATATAGACAACGACAAATTTTTCGCCGATATTGGAAACCCTGAAGGTCTTAAAAGGGCTGTTGAGTGGTTATCTAAAACGAAATCCTGTATCTCTGCCTCTAAATCCTCACCGTGAAACTCTCTTCCTCGTTAACCCTATAGACGATTCTCAAATTACCCATCGCATATCTGTGTTCCCCTTCATGTGTCCCCCGTAGTCTTTTGATATGCGGCCATTCAAATGGATTATTGCTTTATTACTTCAACGGCTTTATTTATCCTTTTTGCTGTTTTATTATCAAGGCATTCATAATACTTGACTGCCTTTTTGTGAGGAAAAACTTTGTACATTGCGTTTCACTTTTTCCCATGGAACAAAATCGTCAAGTTTGCCTTTCTTTATAGGCTTCTCTGCTTCTTCCATCTGTGCCATAAGTTCAGGACTGGATAATATTTCAAGGGTCGCTTCCATTTCTTCTTTCTCTTTGAGGTAGTCTATAATGCGGCAGTTGAGCAGTGCCCCGGAGGGGCAATCTGTCTCGAACTCCTGGTTCTCCCCGCAGCGG
>PFIF01000067.1 GCA_002782605.1 Deltaproteobacteria bacterium CG_4_8_14_3_um_filter_43_13
GAAACATCCTTTTGTGTCTCATCGATTGTCTTTCTTAAGAGTTCCATCTCTGGTGAAAACCAGTAACCATTATAGATAAGCTCTGAGTATTTTGGGATCAGAGAATCCCTGAAGTGCATAACCTCCCTGTCCATTGTTATAGACTCTATAGCCCTATGAGCGGTATGCAAGATGGTTCCTCCAGGTGTTTCATATACACCGCGAGATTTCATGCCCACATATCTGTTCTCTACTATGTCAACCCGTCCTATCCCGTTTCTGCCACCCAGGCTATTGAGATGCTTCAATAGATTTGCAGGACTCTTCTTTTCACCGTCAACGGCTGTTGGAATGCCTGCTTCAAAATCAATCTCAAGGTAAGTAGTTTTATCTGGCGCATCTTCGGGAGATACTGAGAGGATATACATGTCTTCGCTGGGTTCTATCCATGGGTCTTCAAGGATACCCCCCTCGAAACTTATATGAAACAGGTTTCGGTCACTGCTGTATGGTTTTTCTTCTGTTATAGTAACGGGGATTTTGTGTTTCTTTGCATATTTGATAAGGGACTTTCGGGAATCAAATTCCCACTCCCTCCAAGGGGCGACAATTTTGATCTGGGGGTCAAGTGCCAGATATGTTAACTCGAATCTGACCTGGTCGTTTCCCTTACCTGTTGCCCCATGACATACTGCGTCTGCCCCTTCCTTCCTGGCAATCTCAATCTGTTTTTTTGCGATTAGAGGTCTGGCAATGGATGTCCCCAATAGGTATCCACTTTCATAGACAGCATTTGCCTTTAACATGGGGAATATATAATCACTTACGAATTCTTCCTGCAAGTCCTCTATATAAACTTTACATGCCCCGGTCTTTATTGCCTTCTCTTCTAAATTTTCAAGCTCCTCTGCCTGCCCTAGATTGGCAGTATAGGCGACAACATCACAGCCGTATGTCTCTATCAGCCACTTCAGTATAACAGAGGTGTCTAAGCCTCCGGAATATGCCAGGACTACCTTATTTATTTTCGTTTTCATACTGATGACCCCGTTTATTTATCTTATTAGCTCACACTGAAAAATTCCCCTTTCCGCTCTCTGGTTCAGGTTTTTTGACCCATCTATGACTCGCTTCAGGCATTTTCAGAAACTCGCCCTTAAGGCTCAAACACCTGAAAATGCTTATCTTCCGCTTCGTCAAGACGGGTACCCCAAAAATCCTGCTCATGTTCGCTCCAAAGGAAATTTTTCATTTTTAGGACAGACTAACGGTATCGGTGCAAAAGAAACCCGAAGGGTTTGGACGATAGTCTTTTCCGCCATGTTATCGGAAGTTGTGCCCGTTAGCCCTTCTTATGGAATTGTGCTCTCAACAAAAAGCTTACAGATCAGCCTACTGCCAACAACTGAGTATTATAGTGCAAAATCTCTCTAATAGAACTCCTTCGCACATTCCCGATTGCCCTTTCAGGATATTCTGTGAAGAACATGTCAAAGCAGTTGCTCACATATCCGTCATGGCTGATTCTGATGGCCCGCACAAGAAAGTCATCCCAGGGAAGATAATTAAGGTAAACATCATTCCTATTGAAGGTATATTTATTGAAGATTACTCCATAATCATCGACAAGTAGATTATGCTTATCAATTATCCCGCTGTGCGCAAGTTTCTCCATTAAACTAAAGGTGGTTGTGTAGTCATTTTTTATATAGATGTTCAGTCCTTGATATTTACTAAAATCAATCACATTGCCGGCGAGTAGCTTCTCTGCCCATTTTATAATCCCCTCATCTGATAGGTAGAGTCTATCTGTCTTATCCCGAGTAACGTAAGGGGAAATTAAAATCTTTTTTACACTCAGGTTGTAAAGAGCATCTATCAATCCACCAATCGTAGAGAGGTTTAATCTATTTGCTGTGAAACTAATGAACACCGTCTCAGTTGCTTTGTATTGAGACATAATCTTAAGGTTGTTCATTGTCCTTTCATAACTTCCTGAACCCCGGATGTAATCGTGGGCATCTTTTGTACCATCCAGACTAATATCAATATAATCAGGCTGGATTCTATCAAGGTCTTCTATTTTTGCTCCATCCAGCAGTGTTCCGTTGGTTACAAACCCGAAGCGCAGTTTCGGAATGGATTCCTTCTTCCCCTTAAAGTAAGAGAGCAATCCTCTCGTTTCATCCCAGTCTAAAAGAGGCTCTTTGCCCACATTTCCAAATGTAAGGGCACCCATCGAGATGAGGTCATCAAAAACCCTCTTCCATTCTTCTACGGATAGGGCGTTTTTGTTTTCCTCATAAGCCACGTAGCAATGCCTGCATCTGAGATTGCAAACATTGTTAATAAAATACGAGACCTCCATAGGATACGGATACTTTTGCGCAAAGATTGGATACTGCAAATCACTTCTGGGAATCCTTTTTTGATTTGCAGTAATTCCGCCATTGCTACCAGAAAAGCCTATAGCCATTTTTTATTCCTCTCCTCTTTAAATTAAGATACTTTTTAGTTCGCTAACGGTTTTAATTCATTATTAGATATTTTATTTAGAAATTCAACGGTTTTATCCCTCAATTTTATCGTTTTTTCCCTTTTATTTCTTATGGATGAAAATACATTGTATTCGTTTAAATCCTCAAATAAGTAAAAAACATTAATATGTTTATGATCTTTGAATAATTGATAATAAGAATAGTCTGGTTTCAGAATTGAAAGTAGGTATACTTTGTTAGTCGGCTTTACAGATTCCCTCATGTAATTAATCTGGTACAGCAAATAATTTATATTAACATCGTTGAAACTAAAGCCCAAGAATAGGAAATCATTTAATAGTGAATCATTTTGAAAAACTGTATCTAATGCATTAAATGTATTCATCCTGTGGTAATAATCATATTCTGAAGCAATAATTGTTTTAGCATCCGAATAATCACCATGTAGCTTTATAATTAGCTTCATTCTTGCATCTTTATTCGCCCTTATATTTTCGTCGTACTTCTCCTTAAGGTTTTCTAATTGAGCAATCGTATAATATAGTATGTATCGAGTCCCACTTAAAATCTCTTTACAAGTTTTCTCCAAAGTATCATCCCAATTAGTCGTGTAAATTAAACTAAAATTTTTTAAGCTTATCAAAGCTACTTGTGCCTGCCAAGTATCTTTATTAAATTTTTTCCTCTTAAATAAATCATTAAGTTCTTCTTTAACATAATTTTTGCCAGTGTCATACCAGTCCTTATCATTCATCCTCTCGTTTTTTATTAACGTTCTTATCATAAAATATTCTACAGATTGCAAATTATTACTACCCAGAAGATTTTTTAAAAAATTTTGGTTTTTGTCTATCTTTCTAGAAAGCCTCCTTACAAAACCATCCCAATCTGGATAACCTATTATATTCTTTGAGAACCCTGCCCCTACAAACGGAATTAACCGCTCTTTTTTATAAGAGCTTTTCATATTCTTTAGAATTTCCGCCTGTTCGTTTTTAAGTTTTTGTTGATCATTATCCATATCTAACCTCTTCTTCCTTTTTGAGGATACTCATTACTATCGAATTTATCAAAACAAAGAGCAAAATCACCAGAATGACAGCAAACACCCACATCCACCAAGCCGAAAACATAAACGAAAGCCCATCAAAGAGCATCCTCCCAAAGCTTGAATGTGGTGGCTGCACGCCAAGCCCTAAAAAATTAAATGCTAAATCCATCATCAATATTTCAGGCATTCGGGAAAGTGTATAGGTATTAAATGAATTTTTTACGTAAGGAAACAGATGATGTGAAAATATGTATCCTTTTGAGAAACCATAACTCCTTTTCGCAATAACAAAATCTTGCTTTTTTGCCTCCTCCATTTGATTATAAACATACAAAGAATGACTTGGTATAAGCACGAATATCAAGATTCCAATCACATTACCTTGTCCGGCTCCTACTAAAATCAAAAGGAAGACCGCAATTAAAAGCACAGGTAATGTCACCCAGTAATGAACGAGATTTAGGAAAAACTCCCTGAGTTTTGGATTATCAAAGTAAGAAACGAGAATGCCAACTATTAACCCTCCAATATAAATCGCAGGCAAGACAATAGCAATAGTAACTACCGCCACAAACAAAGCATATATGGCTTTAAGGAAAACATCGTTTCCAATGACATCTGTACCAAACCAGTGATGCCAGGTCGGAGGTAAAAACATTACATTGTTATTGAGAGACACTTCATATTTATATATTAGAACAATTGCGACCAGCAATAGGCTCAGTCCTGTAAAATATTTTAAACGACTTTTATCATACAGACTACACACTTGTGAGCCTCGGATCAAGTTTTAGTTTTATGGCTTCCACTATCAGTCCCACAATGCTTAATAAAGTAATGCCAAAAATACAAAATCCGATTATAACCGGATAATCAAACCTTTGAATAGCGATTACGAATTTATATCCCATTCCGTGAATACCGAACGGTGTTTCTACAAAGAATAGAAAGCCAATCATAAATATCAACATATTTTCAAAGAATGATAAATAATCAATAACAATAAACTTATAGCAAAATTTTTCCCATATTTCGTCAGTACTAAATCCCAAAGCCATATGAAACACTAAAAAATCACTGCTGCCCAATTCTTGCAGCGTCTTTTTCAGAGCATTGGTGATAACATAGACCGGATAGACAGATAGAGCTATCATTGCAGCTACATATTTTACATTTGATAGAAAATCAACACCGACAAAGCTTAAAAAATATAACATCAGATAGGAAATTACAATCATTGGAATATAAAATATAAATTGGGATTTATTCCATATACTATTTGCTTTTTTACTCTTTTCTGCCCAGATCCCTATGAGCGTACCTATTATATAACTGATAATAATCGAAGGTATGATAATTTTCAGGGATTCCAGCATTCCAGAAGAAACTATACTGAGGGCTGACTGGCCGGAAGCCGTTGATGTTCCCCAATCAAAGCATATAATATTGCGCAAAAAACTGGAATAGATTTTCCAATAACTCACTGCTTGCATCTGAGACAAGTCCATATTCAAGGTGCCCTTTATTACATACTCAGGCGAACTAACCCCTGCAAAGATTATGACTATAGGCACAAGTGGAATAACAAGGACAGTCAATGCTAAAAAGACAATTCTGTATATTACTCTCTTTTGCATTCGTTCATTCATAAAAGACTATCTTTTGCTTGCATATTTGTAAAACCTATATCCGAGTGGATGAAGCGGCATGTCAAACTTTTCATTTGAAACCCTTATGGTATTTTTGAAATAGAGTAAGAGAAATGGCATATCATTGAGAATCACATCCTCTGCTTTAAGAAAATTCTCTCTGCGTTTATTTTCCGGAAGCGATTTTGCTTCCGCAACCAGCTTATCAAATTCGGAGTTGCTGTATTTGTTGAAATTGTTGCCGGCAGGGGGGAATGAAGACGTCAAGAAAGGATTTAGATAATGG
>PFIF01000129.1 GCA_002782605.1 Deltaproteobacteria bacterium CG_4_8_14_3_um_filter_43_13
AGAATCGCTATGTTGCCCCCTCCCCTTAATCCCCTCCCACCAAGGGAGGGGAGACATTTTTGGTAAAGTTATTTATGAGTCAAAGCACTAGGATAACAATCAAACGGAGTTAATGAAATGATTTTGAGTTTCTCTATTCAAAGGACAAGATAAAGAAGACCAGGATATCAGAGTCCTGAAAAAAGGCATTGAAACAGATTGAGTTACCTAAGACCCCCGTTTCTTAAAAAAGAGAGGGGGTTTTTAATTTTGTTTTTGGGCAAAGGGAGAGATGGTAGATATTGGTGCCGAAGAGGGGACTCGAACCCCTACGAGGGAACCCTCACTAGGTCCTGAACCTAGCGCGTCTACCAGTTCCGCCACTTCGGCATAGAAGGTATCTTACTAACAGGCGCAGTAACAAGTGAAAGACATTAATTAGTTGCAAAATCCGTATTTTTAACTTATACTTTGTGTCCTTGTAATTGTCAAGCCTATTTTGTTTTTAGCTTTCTGCACGTTAACTCTTACCACCATGGAAATTCAGAAGGAAACGATTCAATGGAAATTATACGAGGAACCGCAAATTTAAAGAAAAAATTTAATACACCGGTTATAACCATAGGAAATTTTGATGGTATTCACCTGGGACACCAAAAGATATTTGAGGAGGTAAAACAAAGAAGCTATGAATTGAAAGGGGATTCAATAGTCTATACCTTTGAACCCCATCCTTTAAATATACTGTCTCCCCATAAGAAAGTCCCCTTAATTACCTCCTTTTCAGAAAAGATAAAGTTAATAGAAGAAGCGGGGATTGATATTGTAATCTGCGAAGATTTTACACCTGAATATGCCAATCTATCACCAAGACAATTTGTGAAGAATATCCTTATGGACAAGATCGGAATCAGAGCTATCTTCGTCGGTCATGATTGTGCCTTTGGTAAAGGAAGAAAAGGGAATATTGATACACTAAAACAACTAGGTGAAGAATTCGATTTTGAAGTACACGCTGTAGATGCCGTTAAAGTGGACGACGTCCTCGTCAGCAGCACAAAAATTAGAGATACCATCCAAAAGGGAGATGTAAAAAAGGTTGCTAGCTTACTGGGAAGAAGCTATTCAATCTCCGGAAAGGTAGAGAAGGGTAAAAGCAGGGGGAAAGGATTGGGGTTTCCTACGGCAAATCTTAAATCAGTTGAAGAAATCTGCCCTAAACCGGGAATATATGCAGTTCATGTATCTTATAGAGATCAACCTTACCAGGGGGTTGTAAATATTGGTTTTAACCCTACCTTTAAAGACAAGGCTCTTTCCATTGAAGTCTATGTCCTGGAGTTTAACAAAGACATCTATGATGAATATATCAAGATATCCTTCGTGGAAAGGCTGAGAAACGAAAAGGCATTTAATACTCCAGACGAACTTGTCCTACAGATAAAGAAGGACGTCGAAATGGCGAGAAGGATATTAAAGGTCGATCTCAATCCTTAACCTTCTCAGGATGGGCATGGTTTGGTCTTTGAGCGGCAATTTTACTAACCCATAATAAGGGTGATTATCAAGCCTACACAGAAAACAGAAATAGCCGGAAGCCACAGCAACCTGTATACTCCGTTTAATCCAGCCTTAAAATAATCCTTTGTCAGGATCAGGCATAAATGCATGGGGGAGAGGATAACCCCACAATAACCACTGGCATAGGAGAGCATCATATAAGTCAGAAAATGGCCGTCAGAATGGAAGAGGGGTAAGAGTATAGGGAAGGTAATTCCCACAAAGGCAATGGTAATTCCTGTCAATATACCTGCAATAAATGGAAGAGAGATTAATATAAGAAGGGTGGGGAAACCAATAGCCGAGAGACCTTCTGAAATAACGGATATAGCCTTTGTAGTCTCCAACATATTTTGAAAAAACATTACCCCTAATACCATAAGCGCCATCTCTATTGAGATGCTTTTACGGATCATCCTTCCCATGTCCCTTAAAGAAATTCTGTAAAGTACCCATAATACCGCAATAGTAAGGGCAAAGGAATAGACCAGGTCAACCTTTAGGGCAATGACCAGGAAGAGAGCAAGTAAAAGGGGGAATAATGATCTAAGCAGTTGGTATAAATTTTTTGTCAAATCCCCTTTTTCACATAATTCACGGACAGGCGAGTTTCTCCGAACATTTTTGTATCCAAAAACGATACCGCTGCCAACAGCCGCTAAAAAAAGAGGAAGGTTAACAAGGCTAATCTCTCTTATGGATACCCCTAATATTGCAGAAGCAAGAACTATCCCAGGATAGGTAGGCAACACATATTCCCAGATGTGCCTGAACCAATAGTTTAGAAATGTCCTCTTTTCTCTGGAGAGGTTTAACTCATCTGATGCTGTTACTACCATGGGGGCAGATATCACTGCTCCACCCATAAGAGGCACAAGACCGATAATTGCAGGCAATATGCCAACTACTATCCTGAGATCATGGAGTATGTTCTTGAAGGATTCCAGCATATTTCTTAATTCACCTGTCTCATCCATTAAATTGCTGAAAAGCAGTATCAGAAGCAAGGCCCCTATCAATTTTAAAGTCTTGGGATCCACGCTGGAAGCCAGGAATACTTCTCCTATACTTGATACAGGCGTTTGGAAGAGTAACCCCAATACCACGGATCCAATAATAAGCGTGAGCCACAGGTTCAGTTTTTTCAGTACCAATAAGATGATTAAACAGAAAAGCAACCAAATCTTTATAAGACCAATCATAATTAGTTCATCCTGAAAAATGAAAAATTCCCTTTTCTGCTCTCTATTTTAGTTTGTTTGACCCGTCCAGAACTTGTCCTTCTATAAGAAAAGCCCACCATCTACACCAATGAGTTGGCCGGTAATGAAACTGGCATCATCGGATGCAAGAAATATAAAAACTGGTGGGATCTCTTCTGGTTCTGACATCCTTCCCAGTGCCCTGGCAGCTATTATTTTCTTGAATACCTCTTCAGGGATATTGTCGTACATCCTGGTTTTATGGGATGGAGCCACAGCATTGACGGTAATATTGTATCTTCCCAGTTCCTTAGCACATGTCTTGGTAAAGGCAATTACACCAGCCTTGGCTGCACTGTAATTTGCCTGTCCCACATTCCCTGCCCTTCCCGCAGCAGAGGCAACATTTATTATTTTTCCGTATCTTTGCTCTATCATATACGTCATGGCTGCTTTGGTGCATGAAAAGACCCCTTTCAAATCAATAGCTATTACAGAATCCCAATCATCCTCGGTCATCTTAGCCAGTAATTTGTCTCTTGTAATAGCAGCATTGTTTACCAGGATGTCTATTTTTCCAAAATTATCAATGGCTGTCTTGATTATTTTCTGCCCTCCCTCCATCGTGGCAACGGTATTATAGCTTGCCGCTGCCTGTCCACCCAGTGATGTAATCTCTTTTACCACTTCACCCACTGGCTCAGGGGTTGTACCATTTATTACTACTTTAGCTCCTTCTTTTGCCATACCTAGGGCTACTAATCTTCCCATCCCGCGGCTGGAGCCAGTAATTACAGCTACCTTGCCTTTTAACCTCATAATTCTCCTCCACTGTTTTTGGGTTTAGTAATCGGGTTACACTGAAAAATGGGCTTTTTTACAGACTCAATGCCGCCCATAACCAGGGGAACGGTTTTAAGCTATCTGGTGCATACTATTTCTTATAAATCAAGACCTGAACCTACTCCTCCTACATGCGGACATCAAGGCTAATAAGAGGCGAACTGTTCTCAATGCAACACTGTAAATAGTAAACATCATAGGCATATATATTTCTTACCCTCTTTCTCTTCTGTTTTGCCTTTGATTTTTAAGGGGAGTGGGAGGATCAATAAAGAAAGAATCCAGGGATTTTTCAAGGCATCGGGCAATATCCACGAAGAGTTTAAGTGATGGAAGGCTCTGATTGCTCTCTATTTGAGATAACGCACTTGGTGAAATATCCAATATTCTGGCTAATTCTACCTGTGAAATGTTTTTTTTAAGTCGAAAATCCTTGATACGGCTTCCTATATTTATCCGGTCTTTATTGCGTAAAAAACTCGGAATCCTTTCCGAATCTCTCCCTTGATAAGACAACCCATATGTTTTAAATCTTCGTTCATCTGCCTGTTCAGAGGGTTCTAGAAACTTTATCTCATTGTCTTGAAAATTATAGTAATGAACGCCGTTCAACAACTGAGAAGGCCTGCCATCCATCTTTAAAAATCCTGCGGTACAGGTACTGTCTCCCTGAGAATCTAAATGAATTACCAATTGGGTTATATGGCTTATATTTGCTAAGAACGCTTTAGAATGAGCATCCTTAGCCAGGGGCCAGTAAGCCAATGCCTTTAGCTCAAAGAGTTTAGGACAGGTATATGTAAAGAAATGAAGGGTTTCTTTTTCACCCCATAGTTCTTGCATTCCCGTCAGACTATCAAAGGCATATTTACACAAGCTACCCTCTTTAAATTCATTTTGCAATTCACGAATGACTTTTATAAATTCGGTAGGGTCAGACAGGTCTTTTATGCAGTGTACACGAAATGACCTGGATACACTGGTTTCACTTTTGTAAAAGGATTGAAAAAACTCATCACCCTTTGCCTTTCCGAATGTAAAGGCATCCACAAGTATAAAATCCTCTTTATCGAAAAACTCCTTATAACGTGTGTATATCTTTTGAGGAGGGAAATCAAAGCTCACATAGATATTCTTGAAAGGATTATCCTCCTTTACAGTCAAAAAACATTCCAAAAAATAATCATAATACGTCCCTGGCCCCAATATCCAAACTACATTATCCCCAAGTAAAACCCCTCCCATGAGATCATCTAAATACGGAATTCCGCTGCTATAAAATTCTTTCATAAGACCCACCTCAAAAAATGGATGCTTAAGCTAAAAGGGATACTTTTTGAAAGTTCTTTTATTATTTGTTCAGTTTAGCTAAAAATATGGAAAAGTCAAAACAATTTGTTTTTAATAATTTAATTCATAAGTTTTGCAAATTCAATTAATTAAGTAACGCTTAATTAGTATCAAAATATTTTTATTGAACGCAATTTTTATCTTGACATTTAATTTAAGCATCATTAAAATATTAACCATTGCTAAAGCTAAGCTAGTTATTTATTTTTCTAAAAAAGGGTTGAGTTAAGCAATATTTAACATATTTCATGTTAATTTAACCCTAAATACTAACCCCGCCCTTCTTGTGGAAAGTTCCTCGAATTTGTTTTAGGGGGAGAAAGGAGGGTATCATGCCTGAAGTAACAGTTTATGAACATGGCGAATTTACTGATTTTGTCGAGTAGACATCTTTTCAACCTCCTTTGTTGGTTGTTAATGCCCCTCACAGAACCGTGCTTGAGGTTTTCCCTCACACGGCTCTTCAGGAACACATCCTCAATACGAGGATAGAGTATAAGTCAAGTGATATATCTTTGGCAGTGGCAATGGATTATACCTCACAAACTTCAGGAATT
>PFIF01000104.1 GCA_002782605.1 Deltaproteobacteria bacterium CG_4_8_14_3_um_filter_43_13
AAGGGAGGGGAGACATTTTTGGTAAAGTTATTTATGAGTCAAAGCACTAAATATAGGATAAGCATTCAGTAGTAAGCAAGGGAGGGGAAGAGAGCTATGGGCGGCGGAGAATTATTAGGGAAGAAAGAGATAGACGAGGTAGTGGGCGTTCTTGAGAGAGGGGTTCTCTTTCGATATGGCTTTAATGAAAAGCGAAAAGATATCTTCAAGGTACAAGAATTTGAAGAGATGATTGCCGGATATATGGGTGTGAAATACGCACTGGCTGTTGCCTCCGGCACGGCAGCTGTCAGGGTGGCCCTTGCATCTCTCGGTATTGAACCGGGGGATGAGGTAATAACCCAGTCTTTTACCTTTGTGGCTACTATCGAAGCCATACTGGAGGCGGGGGCTATCCCTGTGATTGCTGAGGTAGACCAATCGTTTAATATGGACCCAAAAGACCTTGAGACAAAGATCACCAATAAAACCAAGGCCATAATCCCGGTTCACATGCTCGGGGTTCCTGCTAAAATGGATGAGATATGCAACGTTGCAAAAAGACATGGAATCAAAGTGCTGGAAGACTCTTGCCAGGCATGTGGATCAAGCTATAAAGGCAGAAAGACAGGAACCATAGGAGACATCGGTTGTTTCAGCTTTGACTTTGTCAAGACGATAACCACTGGTGAAGGGGGGATGGTGGTTACCAACGATGAAGGGATGTACTTGCGGGGCGACTACTTCCAGGACCATGGACACGAGCATAGGCCGGATATTCCAAGGGGAAAAGACAGTAAAAGCATTACCGGATTTAACTATCGTATGAGTGAGATACAGGGAGCTATAGGGGTAATTCAGCTTTCAAGGCTTGATTATGTCATTTCACAGCAAAGGAAGAACAAGGCAAGAATAAAGGACGCCATCGGGAATATAAATGGGTTAGAGTTCAGAGAATTGCCGGATAAAGATGGCGACGGAGGAGATACATTAATATTTCTTCTACCTGAAAGCCAGATGGCAAAAGACGTTGAGGATATACTGACGAAGGGTGGAATCGAAACAAAGATTCTGCCCTCCGCACTGGGGTGGCATTATATAGGGAACTGGAATCATATCATCAGCAGGTTAAACAGACAAATGGGCAAAGAGGCATACAGAAGAGATATGTGGCCGAAAAGTGACAGCATCCTGAATCGGGCCATAGCCATAGGTATTTCGGTAAACATGGCGGACGATTATATAGATAGAATAATCACGGGTATTCATAAAGCGGCAAGGCTTGTACTCGGTTGATAACTTTGTAACTACTCAGGCACAAAGTGGCAAAGGTACATAGGCACAAAGCAGAGCAGTGTCGTTTCGTTGTTTTTCCCTACTTTGTGCCTTTGGTACTCTGTGCCTTTGTGCCTACCTCCTAAGAAACTCGAGCAAGTTTCTTTCATTTATAACCTCGATGCGAAGCATCGGGGTCAGGTGCTGAGTAGTTACTCAACTTCTTAGGATAGATATGAAAGCTATAGGAATAATCCCTGCCAGATACCATTCTACGAGATTTGTTGGTAAGCCCCTGGCAGATATTTGCGGTAAACCTATGATAGAACATGTTTACGATAGGGCTTCGAGAGCAGATTCTTTAATATCGGTAACAGTAGCTACGGATGACGAACGTATTTTTAGAAAGGTAGAGGAGTTTGGAGGGAGGGCAATACTTACATCTTCTCACCACAAATCAGGGACAGACAGGATTGCCGAAGCCCTTATTCAACTCGATGTTAAAGACACCGATCTAATAGTAAACATACAGGGAGACCAGCCCCTTTTAGAGCCGGCAACGGTAGATGAGATTATCCGTCCTTTTGTGAATGACCCCTCTTTAGTGATGGCAACCCTCTGCTGTCGAATAGAGACCGAGGATGAAATAAGGAACCCAAATGTGGTGAAGGTAGTGGTTGATAAAGATGGATTTGCCTTATACTTTTCCAGGTCCCCCATACCCTATGCAAGGGAACAGGGTACTGCCCCTTCTTTTTATAAGCATATAGGGATCTATGCATACAGGAAAGATTTTTTGCTGAGATTTACCCGGATGCCCCAGAGTGAGCTGGAGAAGACTGAGATGTTAGAACAGTTGAGAGCGCTGGAGAATGGTTACAGGATAAAGGCGGTTAAGACCCTTTTTGACTCTGTAGAAGTCGATACACAAGAGGACTTAGAAAAGGTTAAAAGGATTATAGGTGGAGAGATGTAGTGATGTATCTCCTGTATAATCTTTTGCTCATAATAGCCACTGTCCTCACACTTCCAGCCTTCTGTCTGTATGTATTGATAACAGGAAAGTACAGAGAAGGACTGGGACAGAGGCTTGGTTTCATCTCGTCCCAGACTCCAAACGACCCTTCTTTGAAACCCAGATTATGGATCCATGCATGTTCTGTAGGCGAGGTTATAGTAATAAGCCCTATAATTGCTGAGATAAAGAGAATCTATCCTTCATCCTGCATAGTGGTCTCCAACACTACCAGGAGTGGGCATGGGTTTGCAAAAAAGGCATTAAAAAATGTATCTTCCTATATATTCTTTCCCTTAGACATGGGCTGGGTTGTCAGAAGGGCATTGAGGGCTGTATCCCCTGATATATTTATTGTATCAGAGACGGAGATATGGCCAAACTTTTTACGGACAGCCAAAAGGCTGGGTATTAAGACTATAATGGTTAATGGCCGAATATCCATAAGGTCCTTCAGCGGCTATATGAAGGCAAGGTTCTTTGTGAAAAGGGTGCTTCAGAATTTCGACATAATGAGTATGATCATGAAGGGTGATGCCGACAGGATCATCTCTATAGGGGCATCACCAGAGAGGGTACTCATTAATGGAAATTCAAAGTATGATAGGTTGGCAGATCAGGTCCATCCCGGTTTTGAGGAAGAGATGAGAAGGGTATTGAGTATTTCAAGGGGAGATAAGGTCTTCATAGCGGGAAGCACAAGGACAGGAGAGGAAGAGGTAATTATCGAGGCTTACCTGAGATTTATCAAAGTCCATCCGGACATGCTTATGATTATAGCCCCCCGTCATATCGAGAGGACTGGGGAGATAGAAGAACTGCTCCGTAAAAACAGTCTTGGATTTGTTCTCAAAACTGAGCTGGACAAAGGTAAGATGAAGCGGGACAAACCGGTAATTGTTATTGATACTATAGGGGATCTATTCAAGGTTTACAGTGTTGGAACCATAGTCTTTTGCGGAGGAAGCCTTGTTCCTCTGGGAGGGCAGAATGTGCTGGAGGCTGCTGCCTGGGGGAAAGTGGTCTTTTATGGCCCCTTCATGGAGGATTTCTTAGATGCCATGGAACTTCTGGAACGGGTTGGAGCAGGGATAGAGATAAAAGACGCTGATGATCTGGTAGAAACAGGCATTAAACTCTTGAAAGACCCTGAAAGGCTTCGTTCCCTGGGTGAGTCAGGAAGGGAAGCTGTTATGGCAAACCGGGGGGCTGCCAGACGGAATGCAGAACTCATAAAAGAGTTATTAGAAGGAAATATATAAAAGGATAGAACTAAATGGTTATTAAGCAGGCTAAAGAGGTCCTCCGGATAGAGGCCGAAGCCATACAAAATCTCATCAAACGTATAGACAAGAATTTTGTCAAAGCGGTAGATATTCTTTACTCCAGCAAGGGACGTGCTGTAGTAACCGGTGTCGGTAAATCAGGGATCATAGGAAGGAAGATTGCTGCCACCCTGACCAGCACTGGGACACCGGCATTATTCCTTCATCCGGTGGAAGGTATGCATGGGGATTTGGGCATAGTTATGAAGGAGGATGTGGTTATTGCAATATCCAACAGCGGAGAGACTGAAGAAATAAATTCCATAATCCCCATAGTAAAAAGGATAGGTACCAGTTTAATTGCATTTACAGGAAATGTAGAGTCTACATTGGCAAGGAAAAGCGACGTGACTATAGATATAGGGGTTGAAAGAGAGGCGTGCCCTCTTGGCTTAGCTCCAACTGCAAGCACCACTGCCACTCTGGCTATGGGAGATGCCCTGGCAGTGGCTCTCTTGAACAAACGATCCTTTCAGAAGGTAGACTTTCACAGAATCCATCCCGGTGGAAGCCTGAGTAAGAGACTGATGTTAAGGATAAGGGATGTTATGTTGACAGGTGAAGACATCCCTGTTGTACACGAAGAACAGTCAATGAAGGAAGCCCTGGATGAGATAACCAGGAAGGACATTGGTCTTACTCTGGTAGTAGATCATAAAGAGATGCTAACAGGGATAATCACTGATGGTGATCTGCGTCGGCTAATACAGAATAATGATAATCTCCTTGAAATACCTGTTAAAGAGATCATGACCCTTAATCCAAGAATCATAGATGAGGATAAACTGGCTGGAGAGGCAATAGAAGAGATGGAGAGATACAGGATTACATCTCTTGCAATTATAGATGAGGGTAGGAGGATTAAAGGGATAGCCCACCTCCATGACCTTCTGGGAAAGGGAGAGTTTAAATTCCGATTCTAAAGGGGAATAGCAGAATGCCTATCCTACCGCCCAGGGGGCTAATCGGTGCCCTGGTAACACCCCTGGACAATGAGTGTAATATAGATAAACCAGGCATTAAAACCTTGCTGGAATATACAATAGAGAATCTCCATGGGGTTCTTATTGGGGCAGGAGATATAGGAGAAGGGTTTGTCCTCAGTGACCAGAAGAGAGTAGAACTGATAAAGGCTGGCATGGAAATGGTTAACGGAAGGATACCCCTTTTCCTGAACATCACTGGAGACACAGAGACTCGGACAGGAGAAAATATTGCCTATGTGGAGAGGATTAAAGGAGAGCTTGATTACAAGGGGGATATATTCCTTTCCGATTGTCCTTTATGGTATCATAGCAATAAAGACCTGCCAGATCTCTATGTTGAATTCGGCAGACTCACCCCGCTTCCATTCGTTCTATGCAACAATCCTTATTTGATTATAGAACTCCAAGCACACCTGAAGAGAAAGAATATAAGAACAAACGTATTGAAGAAACTCTCTAAGAATGAACAGATAGTCGGTATTATGCACGTAGGGGAACTCAGGAGGGCAATGAATTACACCAGGGCTGTAAGAGACAGAAGAGATTTCAGGATATACGACGGTAATGAGCTCGACTTCCTGGGTAATCCCAGTCTGGATGGAGTAGTGGCAAAGGGGGCTAATATATTGCCCAGGGAATGGAGGGCTATAACAGAATCCTCCATAAATCCAAAAGAGATGCTAAAGGATGAGCCAACATACTATACCGACCTTTGGAAGACAGGACAGATGCTGAAGTTCCTTCACGAGGCATACATGTCAAACCCCACAGCAATAATCAAGTTAGCATTAAAATTGATGGGCAGGATTGGAAGCAGTGTAGTAGCTGAAGATACCCCTGCTATCACACCGGATCAGGAATCAAGGATTTACAATTTGCTGGTAGAATACGAACTCATATAGTTACTACTCAGGTTGTTTAGACTGTTGGCTGAAGGCTGTTAGTCACTGCACATTGACCTAATTAGGTTGTTTAGGCTGAAGGCTGTTAGGCTACAGTCTACAGGCTAACTACCTACAGCCTATCCGCCTGAGCAGTTACCTACTGAGGCAATAGATGGCAAAAAAAAGGATTACGAAGATCAAAAAGAGGATTTTACGTGCAATAGGCTCGTGCTTTATGGGTATATTTCTATT